>CAZXTH010000470.1:447-2500 GCA_964643585.1 uncultured Pseudoalteromonadaceae bacterium | reverse complement strand
GCTGACGCTGTCACTGACGCCGTGGCAATGGCTGAATGCCTATATGTCCTACGGCGAGGGTTTGCGTCCGCCAGCGATTACTGAAACCCTGTTATGGGGCGCGCATGTCGGCAATATGTTCTTTTACTTCCCAAACCCGGATTTACGCGAAGAGCTGTCGCGCAATACTGAGCTGGGGTTCAATTTTAACTGGCAGGAACTGCTGACCAGCAGCGATACCCTGTCACTGAAAACCGCCTGGTTTGATACCAAGGTCGACAACTATATGGTGCAGGCTGCCATTATGACGCCGGTCGATCAGGCACAGCCAGTCGGTTTCAGCGGTTTTTCTTTTGTAAACCTGACGGATGATGTGCAGTTTCGCGGCCTGGAATTACAGGCCGATTACGAAAGCCGCTTGCTGTTCGCCAGCCTGTCCTATACCCGGATGCTGATGGATATGGGGCATGGCACCTATGATCCTTTCCCGCTTGGCAGTTTATATGGCTACCCGCAAACCTCCTTTGGTCAGCCTGGTTCTGGCGGTGTGTGGTATGTCCTGCCGCCGGATCGTCGCTTGGTTGCCAGTGCTGGTGTCAGGCTGTTTGAACAGAAACTGACTATCGGCGCCCGTTACCGCCATGAAAAACCGGCAAAGAATCCTGACGGTTATGGCTGGGTCAGCGACAGCAGCCTTGACCAGTGGCAAAGCTGGGATCTGTGGCTGAGCTATGAATGGAGCAAGGCAGTTACATTCAGGCTATCGGCCAACAACCTGCGCGATACCTTTTATACCGAAATGAACGGCGGCAGCTACCAGGTTAGCCCCGGTCGTACTTTTATCGGTGGCGTTTCAATCAATTTTTAATACTTGGCTTCCGGTGCTGTGGTCTCCGGGAATGACATATTTAAGGTGATATATGAACAAAAAGCATACTGTTTTCGCGTTGTCTGCACTGGTTGCGGGCATGGCATTATCTGCTGTGGTGCAGGCTGAAATTAAACCAGAGGTGTTAATTCACTTTAGCGGTAACAGCGGTGATTTCCGGGGTGAAAGAGCCGAAAACCCGCCATTGCTGATCAATGGCAAATTATATGGTGTTACGCATGGTGGCGGCGAAGTCTATGGCCTTTACAGCCATTTGGTCAGTGGTGTGTATTACAGCTTGTACCCATCGGCTGAGCAGCATAGCTATCAGGCGGTGGTCGTGCCTAAAGCCAGTGGCAGTGCGCAGAGTGTGATTTTTAAAAGCAGCGACGACCGCTATTTCTTTGGTAGCCGCACTGCGGATGCCGATACTACTGATGTATCCGGCGTCAGTGTGATTTCTGAAATCCAGCTGCAAGACACGCTGCAAAGCAGTGATATTAAACTGCTGCCGGAATTACCATTACGTAAACTGGGCGGCCAGCCAACGGCCGATGGCGAAGGTAATCTGTATTTTGCTGCTGGTAACGGTGTGTTCCGCACCAATCAGGCGGGTGTTACCGAAACCATTATTGATTTAGAGCGGGAAGATTTTAAATCAGACATTAACGGCAAAGTGTATTACCTCAAAGGTATTGGCGCGACTTCGGTGCTATGGAGTGAGCAGGATCAGGCGCTTTATGTGCTGACCGGGGCGGCCGTAACCAAAAATGCCGGTGATCCGGCGGCAGTAGCAGAAGGTGATCCGGTAGGAACCTTACTGAAAATCAGCCGTGAAAACCTGCGGCTGGATGGTGACTATGAGGTATTGCATGTGTTCTCCAGCGCCACAGACGGTAACCCGCTGGGGGCTGATGTCGGTTTTACCGGTGTGATTGAAACCGGTGATTGGCTGTACGGTACTTCGGTAAAAGGCTTATGGCGGATTAAAAAAGCCGAAGCACAAAGCTTCAGCCTGTTTCACGAAATGGCCTTTAATGCCGACGACCGTAATCGTGGTTACAACGCCTATGGTGTGTTAGCGCTGGCGGCCGATGGCCGTATTTACGGCACAACTCAGTCTGACTTTACCACAGTCAGCACCCGTAATGCCGCTACCGGTTCAGGGGCGTTATACCGTATTACGCCGGGCACAGAAGCTGATCG
>CAZXTH010000470.1:0-437 GCA_964643585.1 uncultured Pseudoalteromonadaceae bacterium | reverse complement strand
AGGTAGAGTATCTGCATTTCTTTGACAGTGCGACCGAAGGTAAAGCGCTGGTGGGCTTAACCGCCGCTGATATCCTGATGGTTGAAGATGGCACTCAGGTACAACGTTTATTTGGTGCGGCTAAACAAGGTGGCGCCAATAATAAAGGCACCGTGTACCGTGTGAATATTCCGCTGCCGGCACCGGCTATTACTTCGTTTACCATTTCGGCGACCACGGTAGAACTGGGCGCTGAGCAGGCGATCAACCTGAGCTGGTCAACCGCAGGTATTTATGGCGATACATGCCGTATTAATGATGGCGAGGCTCTGGCAGCCCAGGGGGAGCAGGCGATAACCCTACCCACTACTGCCGGTACGGTCAGTTATGCCCTGTTATGTCAGAGTGCTGACGAACAGGTTACGGTTGAGCAAACGGTAACACTGACGGTGACCGCA
>CAZXTH010000469.1:0-2501 GCA_964643585.1 uncultured Pseudoalteromonadaceae bacterium | reverse complement strand
ATTACTGGCAAAATACCTGGAGCAAGATTATCCGTGTCAGCCCGGCCACTCCGGAAGATTATTTCAGTCTGACAACAGAGCAGCAGCTCATGGTCCGGCTTAGCCTGAGTCAGCAATTGGCAATGGCGGAACTGGCAGCGGTAACGCAGCTGCAAGCGCCTTACCAGCAAGCATTGCAACGTGCTGCAGATCAGTTACAGCGCTATTTTTCTGCTGAGCATGACGGTGTAAACCAGTTGGGCCAACAACTGGCAGAGTTAGCAGCGGTGCAGCTGAGTTACGATAACCTGAAGCCTCTGGGAAGTCTGGCAAGTTTGCAACAGTACCTGCAAACGCCTGATACCGCGGAGGACGGATTATGATGCGCTGGCTGCTGCTTGTTCTGGCTCTTGCCCTGGCAATGGTGCTGGGGCCTGTTATTGCGAATAACCCGGGGTATATCAAAGTTGTACTGGCTGGCTACAGTTTTGAAATGACCGCTTTTGGTTTACTGCTGGTCATTGTACTGGTGTGGCTGGCTTTAAAACTGGTGTTACTGATTGTCAGGAAGTTATTACGGCTGCAACATATTTCGCTGAATTTTCTGCGCTGGCGGCGTCAACGCAAAGCCCAGCAAGCGTTTGAACTTGGTGTGCAGGCGTACGCAAAACAGCAGTGGCGGCTGGCTAGCGATTACCTTAGCCGGGCCACAGCAGATAATTTTATGGCCGATGAAAAACGTATGCTGGCCAGTTATGCCGCTTTTTATGCCGGGGAACATCAGCTGGCAGAAGAGCATGCAGCAGCTTTGGCAGAGAGTAATGCTAATCGCTGGTTTGTGCAGGCTGATTTAATGTTGCAGCAAAATAAAGCCGCTGATGCCTGTACTTATCTGGAAGAAAAAATCGAGCTTGAACCTGATAATAATGGATTAGGCCAATTATATCTTTATGCGTTGCAGCAAGCAGGACGGTGGCAGGAATTACTTGCGCTGGTGCCGCAGGCGCTACAGCGAAACTGGTTTACTAAAGCTCAGTGGCAACAGCAGCGGTTTAATATTTATCCACCGGCTATCAGCCAGCTTAGCCTGAAGCAGCAGTTTGATGAAAAAGCAGCATACTGGCAGGCCTTGCCTGGGAAAGAGCGTAAAAGCAGCGCTGCTCTGGCTGGCAGAGCATGGGCGCTGGCTCAGAGCGGGCAACCTGAACAGGCGGAAACATTGCTGGTTGATGCAATTGAGCTTGATGAACTGCCGTTACTGTGGCCTTATCTGAAAAAGATCCCTTTGGGGCGTTCTGTATTGCGGGTACGTAAGCAAATTCAGCATTGGTTGCATAATCACCCGTCAAATGGCTATCTGTACGCAGTGCTGGCGTATCTGGCACGTCAGGAAGGTGAAGCGCAGCAAGCCGAACTCGCCTGGCAGAAAGCACGGCAATATCAGCCTGATATTCAGTGGTAAGCAGTGGCTGAACGGAGCATAAATGGCTTGCCGGCAGTGCAGAACCGGCAGGCCAGAGTCCTTATTCTTGGCAGCATGCCCGGCGAAGCTTCTTTGCTGCAGCAACAATATTATGCTCATCCCCGTAATGCGTTCTGGCCTTTGATGGCCAGCTTGCTCGGTTTTTCTGCGCAACTGAAATATCAGGAACGGTTGAGCGCTTTGCAACGTGGTGGCATAGCCTTATGGGATGTTATTGATAACTGCCTGCGTCAGGGTAGTCTGGATAGCGCTATCCGCCAGGAGCAGGTAAATAATTTTGAACAGTTCTTTACTGAGCACCCTGCAGTTCGGGCGGTTGCATTTAATGGTGCTAAAGCTCTGCAAAGCTTCCGGCGGCAAGTCATGCCGGTACAAAAACTCCCCGCGGATCTGATATTGCTAAGCCTGCCATCTACCAGCCCGGCGCATGCTTCATTGAGTTTTGAGCAAAAAAAACAGCAATGGCAGCAAATTCTGGATTATCTGTAATACCAGAGTTATTTTTCTAGCTGACTGAAACTTCGGAATTTATTTTGTTTATACCTGTCAGACAGGGTCTGTCAGATTTACAGGTATTCAGTTTGAGTTCATCAGTGGCTGCTTTTTTGCGTAACTATGCTCTGGCATTATTGCTGGCAGCATTGGCGCATTTTCTGCTGTTTGCGGCACTTTGGTCTGTCCGTTTCTCTGCTCCTCCTGCAAAGGCTGTAATTGAGCCTGTTATGACCTATTTTTATCAGCCTGATCCTGTAGCTATATCACCGGAACCGATAGCCGAAACGATTATGCAACAGGCTCAGACAACCCCAGAAATGGCTATTGTTGCAGATGAACCCCCGGTGGCTGCTGGTGGGGATACAGATATTTCTGTTTTTGAGCCTGTTGTAGAAGAACCTGCGATAACTGCCGGTTCTCAAGCTGAAACAATACGACCAACATTACCTGCTGCGAAACCGGTTAACCGTTCACTGGCTGAACGAGCATTACAGAGCGTAACCCCATCAGATATGGATATGGCATACAGCAGTTATCAGCAATT
>CAZXTH010000468.1:0-2502 GCA_964643585.1 uncultured Pseudoalteromonadaceae bacterium | reverse complement strand
GCAATATGATGGTGCATAGCAGCAAGAGCCAGAACCCTGTAAATTGCTCCGCTATCCAGTAATTGCCAACCCAGTCTCTGTGCCAGTAAGCGGCTAATTGTTCCTTTTCCGGAACCGCCTGGGCCATCTAATGTAATTACCGGTGCATATTGCGGCATCCTACCTCCTAAATACGGTATATAAGGTTCAGTCGCATCTAATTAACGGGCTATTATACCGTTTGTTTGCGACAAAAGCTGTGTTTTCTTGGCTGACTGACTGAAATACGCGCAACCATCCGGATTGCGCGTTTGTATAGACTCAATACTCGGCCAGTTGTTCAAACTGACTGAAGTATGATGGAAAGGTTTTACGGGTACAGTCCGGGTCTTCAATAGTAACCGGAGTATCACCACTTAGCGCAACAAGCGAAAAACACATGGCCATCCGGTGATCATCATAAGTGGCGATACTGGCATGTGTCAGCTTCACAGGTGGATTAACAATCAGATAATCTTCACCTTCTTCCACCTCTGCACCTACCTTACGTAGTTCGGTGGCCATAGCAGTCAGACGGTCAGTTTCTTTTACCCGCCAGTTATAAACATTACGGATAGTGCTGGGGCCTTCAGCAAACAAAGCCGTGGTAGCAATGGTCATCGCCGCATCAGGGATTGCATTGTAATCACGGTCTATACCTCTAAGCTGATTACGCGTTACCGATATGTAATCATCTCCCCATTCCACCGTAGCTCCCATTTCTGCAAGCATATCAGCAAAATGAATATCACCTTGTACAGCATTACGGCCAATCCCGGTAACCTTTATTGTTCCACCTTTTATTGCAGCCGCCGCCAGAAAATAAGAAGCAGATGATGCATCACCTTCAACCAGTATTTGCTCCGGAGAGATATATTGCTGGTTTCCTTTAACAATAAAGGATTTATATTGGTTATTCGTAACCGAAACACCAAACCGCTGCATCAATGCCAGTGTAATATCAATATAAGGTTTTGATACCAAATCACCGCTGATTACAATTTCACTGTCTTGCTCCAGCAAAGGTGCAACCATCAACAAAGCCGTTAAAAACTGGCTTGAAATTGTACCATCAACACTGATTTTTCCTCCGGCTAATTTCTGGCCGTTAATCAGCAAGGGTGGAAATCCCGGTTGCTGTAAATACTGGATATCTGCCTGCCACTGTTTCAGTGCATCAACCAGGTGGGCAATCGGACGCTCATACATTCTGGGCTCGCCTGTTAGCGTTACTGTCACATCAGATGCAGCAAGTGCAGCCGTTAATGGCCGCATTGCCGTGCCTGCATTGCCCAGAAATAAGGTTAACGGTTCACTCCGGCTGAATAATCCTGCTGCACCTTGCAATTCACAATGTGTGCGACAGTCAGATAACTGATAACGAATTCCTAATGTCTGCAGTGCATTAAGCATGTGCCGCACATCATCACTATCCAGCAAATTACGGATATGTGTTGTTCCTTTTGCCAAAGCGGCTAACAGTAACACTCGGTTCGAAATACTTTTCGAGCCAGGTAAGTGCACCTCACCAGACACTTTGCGGATAGGCTGTAATGTCAGTGTTTTCATCCGTGCACCCGCTCAAATTCCTGCATAAAGCCAATTAATGTTTGTACACCTTCAACAGGCATTGCATTATAAATACTGGCGCGCATGCCACCGACCATACGGTGACCTTTTAACGCAAGCAGACCTTGCTGCTCAGCTTGTTCGACAAACATATCATTTAACCTGTCATCAGCCAGCAGAAAAGGTACGTTCATCCAAGAACGGTAAGCCGTGTCAACGTCATTGCGGTAAAAGTCACTTTTATCAATATAACCATAGAGCAAATTGGCTTTCAGCTGGTTACGCGTAGCCATTTCCGTTACGCCGCCTTGCTTTTTGAGCCATTTAAACACCAGACCGGCAAGATACCAGGCGAAGGTAGGCGGAGTATTAAACATACTGTCGTTCTCTGCTGCCAGACGGTAGTCCAGTACTGAAGGAATCACTTTATTCTCTGCAGGCAGCAAATCTTCACGAACAATTGCCAGTGTTAAACCCGATGGCCCAATATTTTTCTGCGCCCCGGCATAAATAACGCCATAGCGGCTGACATCCAGCGGGCGGGATAAAATGGTAGATGATAAATCAGCAATCAGAGGAACTTCAGTTTGTGGCAGGCTGGTAAACTCCAGGCCATCTACTGTTTCATTCGGGCAAAAATGAAGGTACTGGGCATCAGCTGAAATTTGCCATTGCTCAGGATGTAGCAAGGTGCGCAGGCCAGCTTCATTTTTACTACGGATATCTGCTGTAGTAATTTTACCGAATTTAACTGCCTCTTCTGTGGCAGCTTTTGACCAGGCGCCAGACACGACATAGTCAGCATGACGGCCATTATCCAGCAAATTAAGCGGTACCGCAGAAAACTGCCCCCGGCCACCACCATGCATAAACAATACTTTGTAGTTATCTGGTATCGTCAGTAAATCCCGTAAA
>CAZXTH010000467.1:0-2518 GCA_964643585.1 uncultured Pseudoalteromonadaceae bacterium | reverse complement strand
CGCGAAGCTCGCCCTTACGGGCCGTACTAAAGTACGTTCAACCTTTGGTTGTGAAGCTGTTTTTAACACCGCAGAGCCAAAGTGCAGCAGATCCGAAACAGGTTCTTACAACTTGTCCAGAATAATTTCTTTAACGAAGCGACTACCAAAATAGCCTAATGTTAGCAGAAAACATCCGATAGTGGTCAGCGTGATGGCTGTTCTGCCACGCCAGCCAAGCCGGGCATGGCCCCAGCAGAGTACGGTGAACACCACAAAAGCTGCTGTACTGAGGATATTTTTGTGCAGATAAGCTTTGCTTAACCAGCCATCAGTAAAGAACACACCTACCAGCAGTGCCAGCCCAAGCAAAAATGTGCCAGCCAGTAACAATCTGAATTGCAACTGTTCTGCCTGTACCAGAGGAGGCATATAGCCACTGACTGCACTGAAGTTTTTCTGCTTCAGTTTATGGCTGATATAACCTACCTGGAAAGAGTAAAGCGTCGCCATTACCAGTACGGCATAAGCAATGAAAGCCAGCATAATGTGCAGCAGCAGGCTGGCATTCTGTTCAAAGTGCTGCAACTGGATACTCTGTGGTATTAACAGAACAGCCAGCTGAATCAGTGCGGCAAAACCATAAACAACCGGGAGCAGCAGGACGGTCGGAGTACGTAGCGCCGTCAGGGTTGCTGCTGCAGTAATAAGCCAGCAGACCAGCGAAATAACATTTAACAGGCTGAAATTCTGGCCGGTTGCAGTAAATACTAATGCGTCCAGTGAAAATAAATGCAGCAGTAATCCAAGTAATGCCGCAGAAAATGTTGTTTTCAGATGCGGACCCGCCGGATGAAAGAAACGCAGCAGCACAGAACCTGTGGCAATCAGGTAAGCAACCAAGGCTAATGCAGGCAACAGCACTGAGTACATTCGGGGTATCCATCCTTTATTTTCGGGGTAGTTTGGTATTGTATTGCAACTTTATGATTCTGCCCAGTGTCTGGAGCCTGAGGTTTTCACTTCATAATAAAATTTCATACCGTATCAGGCAGGCTGACGTCTTGCCGGTGGTGCGCTATAATCAGCCGATTTTGAATTTCCGGGTAAGAAGCTATGTTTGAAAGCTTGTCAGACAGGTTAAGCCGCACACTGAAAAATATCAGTGGCCGTGGCCGGTTAACCGAAGAAAATATTAAAGACACCCTGCGCGAAGTGCGGATGGCATTACTGGAAGCAGATGTGGCTTTGCCAGTAGTACGTGACTTTATTAACCAGATTAAAGAGCGTTCAGTTGGTCTTGAAGTCAGTAAGAGCTTAACGCCAGGTCAGGAATTCCTGAAAATTGTCCGCAAGGCGCTGGAAGATGCGATGGGCGAAGCGAACGAAGAGCTTGCGCTTAATGTTCAGCCGCCCGCAGTCGTTTTGATGGCCGGTTTGCAAGGGGCGGGTAAAACAACCTCTGTGGCTAAGCTTGGCCGTTTTCTGACACAACGTAAAAAGAAGAAAGTGCTGGTTGTCTCAGCTGACGTATACCGGCCTGCAGCGATTAAGCAGCTTGAAACACTGGCAAAAGATGTGGGAGTTGAGTTTTTCCCGAGTGATATTTCCCAGAAGCCAGTTGATATCGTTAATGCAGCTATTACATTCGCACGTACCCGGATGTTTGATGTGTTGCTGGTGGATACCGCCGGCCGTCTGCATGTTGACGAAGAAATGATGGGTGAAATCCAGGCATTACATGCTGCGGTTAAACCGATAGAAACCTTGTTTGTGGTTGATGCTATGACGGGGCAGGATGCGGCGAATACCGCTAAAGCCTTTAATGATGCATTACCGCTGACAGGTGTGATTCTGACCAAGGCAGACGGTGATGCACGAGGTGGTGCGGCATTATCGATTCGTCATATTACCGGCAAACCGATTAAATTCATCGGTACCGGTGAGAAAACAGATGCGCTGGAACCTTTCCATCCTGACCGTATCGCCTCCCGTATTCTGGGGATGGGTGATGTTCTGAGTCTTATTGAAGAAATGGAACAAAAGGTCGACCGGGAGCAAGCAGCCAAAGTTGCCCAGAAGATGATGAAGGGCAAAGGTTTTTCACTGGAAGACTTTCGTGATCAACTGGTACAAATGCGTAGTATGGGCGGCATGATGTCGATGCTGGACAAGCTACCGGGCATGAAAAACCTGCCTGCTGGTGCAATGAATCAGGTTGGCGATAAACAGTTTATTAAAATGGAGGCTATCATTAACTCCATGACACCAAAAGAGCGTAATTTTCCTGACCTGATCAAAGGTTCGCGCAAAAAGCGGATTGCTGCTGGTTCTGGCACACAAGTGCAGGATATTAATCAGTTGCTGAAGCAGTTTACCCAGATGCAGAAGATGATGAAGCAGATGTCTGGTAAAGGCGGACTGATGAAAATGATGCGCGGTTTAGGTGGTAAGCTGCCACCGGGAATGTTGCCACCGCGCTGACAGGGCTAAATGCCTTGCAATTACAGCAAAAATCCGTACAATGCAGCAGCCCTTC
>CAZXTH010000466.1:0-2521 GCA_964643585.1 uncultured Pseudoalteromonadaceae bacterium | reverse complement strand
ACACGGGTACTGGTAACCCCTTCTTCTGCAGCAACGGCAGGAATATCATACTGCCCAGGTCTTGCAGGTCTTTGCAGACCTTCAGGAATTTTTAATTCTACTGTAGCCGGTTCTGCCTGTCTGGTTTCTGCCTGCTCTGACTGAAACAGCGAACATCCGGTTAACAACAAACTGGCAACCACACCACTTTTTGCCCAATAATGCACTGACTTACTCCTAAATAGTTATTCCTGCCTGCTGCAATGCCTGTTCGATTACTGCGGCGTTGTTTGGTTCCAGCCGGGTTAATGGTAAACGTGCAAAATCAGACTGAATCAGCCCCATTTTAAATAACGACCATTTTGCCGGGATCGGATTCGGTTCAACAAAAAGTTTATGGTGCAACAACTGCAATTTCTGATCAATCTCAGAGGTGCTCAGAGAATTACGGGCTATAGCAGCTTTACATAACGCAGACATCAGGGCAGGCGCTACATTAGCCGTTACCGAAATGACACCATGTCCGCCAGCCAGCATAAACTCTGCACCACTGGCATCATCACCGCTTAACAACAAAAAATCGTGCGGGCAAAGCTGCTGTAATTCTGACAGCCGGTTTAACGAGCCCGTAGCTTCCTTGATGCCAACAATATTAGGGACAGCAGCCAATTCCGCTACTGTAGCAGGCAATAAATCTACCGCTGTGCGGCCAGGCACATTATAAAGCAACACCGGTTTATCAGTTGCGGCCGCCACAGCCTGGAAATGCAACACCATACCTTTTTGGGTAGGTTTATTATAAAAAGGCGTAACGGTAAGAAAACCATCTATATTAAGGGCATTAAGCTCACGGGTTTTAGCCACAGCTTCAGCGGTAGAATTAGAGCCATTACCAGCCAGTACCGGAATACGCCCGGCAACCTGCCGGACAACAGCTTCCATCACTTTTAGCTGCTCTGAAAATTCAATAGTTGCAGCTTCGCCGGTTGTGCCCATCACAACCAGACCATCAGTACCATTCTGCAGATGAAAATCTACCAGATTAGTCAGGCTATTATAATCAACACCACCATCCTCTAGCATTGGTGTAATAAGAGCCACAATAGAGCCTCTGAACATGAAACTGCTCCGCTATATCAGAAATGCTTAACAAAGGGGCCTATGTTAAATAGAGGATGCAACAAACACAAGCAAAGTAAGCCATAGATTATTTAAGCTTTAAACGTCAACACGCTCTAAAGAGTCAGATGAATTTTTAAACCAGTATGGTACACTTCGGCCCTGCTCTGCCTGAGCACTTTTTCCTAATAATAACAATGGCCGGGATTGAATCAGGTTATGCCTCAACAACTTGTCGTTACAGCAATAGGAACTGACCGTACAGGTATTGTCAGTAAACTTGCCCGTCTGGTAACAGACTGTAACTGTAATATTACAGACAGCCGTATGGCTATTTTTGGTGGTGAATTCACCTTTATTATGCTGATTTCCGGTGACGCTGCAGCAATCAGCAGGATTGAACATCTGTTGCCAGCCCTCGCTCTGGAACTAGATTTAACCACTATGGCCAAAAGAGCGTCAGCGCATCAGCATCGCCCCGTCGCTGCACATTATGTACTGGAATACTCCGGACAGGATAAAGTCGGTACGCTGGGTGCGATTACCGGGCTGCTGGCATCACACGAAATATACATAGCTGCTCTGCAGTCACAAGCACAAACAAGCGATCAGCATACCAGTATGACGTTGCAATTGCCTGAAGGGCTGGCACCGGAAAAAATTGAACCTGAAATAATGAATTTACTGCAAGAGCTTGGCCTTAATGGCTCTTTTCACGCACAAACCTGAAAGGAAGTTTTATGAAAACACTTACCGCAGGACAGCAAGCTCCGGATTTCACATTGCCGGATCAGCAAAATAATCCACAGACACTGTCCGCACTACTGGCCCGTAAAGGTAAATTGCTGGTTTATTTTTACCCGAAAGCCATGACACCAGGCTGTACTGTGCAGGCCTGCGCTTTACGGGATAGCAACCAGCAATTAGCAGACTTGGGGGTTCACGTTGCAGGAATCAGCACTGACTCTTCGCAGCGGCTGGCTAAATTTGCTGAACGCGACCAACTGAACTTTACGCTATTGTCAGACGAGCAGCATAACGTGGCTGAGGCATTTGGTGTCTGGGGCGAGAAAAAGTTTATGGGTAAAATCTATGATGGTATTCATCGTATCAGCTTCCTGATCAATAATCAGGGTGTCATAGAGCATGTGTTTGACACATTTAAAACCAAAGACCACCACCAGCATGTGCTTAACTATTTACTGTAACAAAACTAGCAGCAAAGATAAACACGCTCTAACCTTAATTACCTGACTGACAGGGCGCTTTGTTCCTGTTTTATTGAATCCTCAGCGAAATACCGCTAGGATTCAATAAGAAAATCAATATGATCAGGAGTCAGGTATGCGCAAGACCTTATTATCCACGCTGTTATTGACCGGTTTGTCGTCAGTGCTGTTATCTGCAGCAACGTTTGCACAAA
>CAZXTH010000465.1:0-2523 GCA_964643585.1 uncultured Pseudoalteromonadaceae bacterium | reverse complement strand
ACAGTATTTATTGCCAGTATTCCGGAGAAATTAATGGACGACAATAAGCAGAAAGCCCTTGCAGCCGCTTTAGGACAGATAGAACGCCAGTTTGGTAAAGGTTCCATTATGCGGCTGGGCGATAGTACCGCACTGGATATCGAAGCCGTATCAACCGGTTCGCTGGGGCTGGATATTGCTCTGGGTATTGGTGGCTTGCCTTATGGCCGTATTGTTGAAATATACGGGCCGGAATCTTCAGGTAAAACAACGCTGACGTTGCAGGTTATTGCCGAAGCGCAGCGTGCCGGAAAAACCTGTGCTTTTATTGATGCTGAGCATGCTCTTGATCCGGTGTATGCCCGCAAACTGGGTGTAGATGTCGATGCATTATTAGTATCGCAACCGGATACCGGTGAACAGGCTCTGGAAATTTGCGATATGCTGGTACGCTCTGCTGCTGTTGATGTTGTGATTGTCGACTCTGTTGCTGCTCTGACACCTAAAGCTGAAATTGAAGGCGATATGGGTGATAGCCATATGGGCTTGCAGGCTCGTCTGATGTCACAGGCATTGCGTAAACTGACTGCTAATATCAAACGTTCTAATACATTGTGTATTTTCATCAACCAAATCCGGATGAAAATCGGTGTGATGTTTGGTAACCCTGAAACAACTACCGGCGGTAATGCACTTAAATTCTATGCCTCGGTACGTCTGGATATCCGTCGTATCGGCTCTGTTAAAGAGGGTGATGAAATTACCGGTAATGAAACCCGTGTGAAAGTAGTCAAAAATAAAGTGGCACCACCATTTAAACAAGCCGAATTCATCATTATGTATGGTGCCGGTATCAATAAATATGGCGAGCTGATTGACCTGGGAGTGCAGGAAGGTCTGGTTGATAAGTCCGGTGCCTGGTATGCCTATCAGGGTAATAAAATTGGGCAGGGTAAAGCGAATGCAATTAAATTTTTGCAGGATAACCCGACAATCTCAGATGAGATAGAAAAAGAGCTGCGTAACCGTCTGCTATTAAAACCGGGTGAAGCTGTAGCCGAAAGTGGAATACCGGAAGCTTTTGAAGCTGACCTCTAATAGTGTTATAAAAGAATGCCAGCGTTAAGCTGGCATTCTTTTTTGTAATACAGGAGGCATCGTGAAAATCCTTTCTGCTCCATTGTTAATCTGTTCTCTGCTTATCGCAGGCCATTCTGTAGCTGATACTGCCCCGGTTTACGGCCCCCGGTTGGAAGGGTTTGAATATCCGTATCCAGTAAAATATTTCTCTTTTAACAGCCAGCAGCAGCCAGTTGAAATGGCTTATCTTGACATTAAGCCGCAGTCTGCAAACGGAGAAACAATAGTCTTGTTTCATGGAAAGAACTTCTGTGCTGCAACCTGGGAGGGTTCAATAAATGTGCTTACTCAGGCGGGATACAGAGTAATAGCACCTGATCAGATCGGATTTTGTAAATCGAGCAAACCACAACAATATCAATTTAGTTTTCAGCAACTGGCCGCCAATACCAAAGCATTACTTGAATCATTGGAGATTAAAGATATCAGCGTAATGGGGCATTCAATGGGCGGTATGCTGGCGACCCGTTTTGCACTGCAGTATCCACAAGATACCAAAAGGCTGATTATGGTGAACCCTATTGGTCTGGAAGACTGGAAAGCTTTAGGTGTTCCTTATCGCAGTATTGATGAATGGTATCAGCGAGAACTGAAAACTTCTGCTGCCGGAATTAAGCAATATCAGCTGAATACTTATTACGCTGGTAAGTGGCGGCCTGAGTTTGACCGCTGGGTAGACATGCAGGCCGGAATGTTTCGTGGCAAGGGCAAAGAGCAGGTTGCCTGGAATTCAGCACTAACCGCAGACATGATTATTACGCAACCTGTGCTGTATGAGTTTGATAAGTTATCTATGCCAGTATTACTACTGATTGGTGAACTTGATAATACTGCTATAGCAAAAGATGCCGCTCCTGAGAAATTACGGGCTGAACTTGGAAATTATGCCCGGTTAGGGCCTTTGACTGCAGAAGCTATACCTGATGCAACATTAATTCGTTTTCCGGATTTAGGGCATTCTCCGCATATTCAGGCACCTGAGCGGTTTCATCAGGCTTTGCTTGGAGCATTGAAAGCAGATAAACCCTGATGATTGGCAATTTAAAATACCATTTTTTGTTTTAAGACAATAAAGCATAACAACAGAAGCATTAAGGTAAGACATAAACAACGATCTGGCTGCAAAGATCAACATGCACTGATTTCAACCTAGGAGAAAATATGATGAAAATTCGTTCTGCACTGTTTGCTACCGCTTTAATGTGTTTTGGTGGCCAGGCTATGGCAAATGACTGTGAGTTTACTATTGAAAGTAACGATGCGATGCAGTTTAACCATAAAGAAATGACTGTCAGTAAAAGCTGCGAATCTTACAAAGTAATTCTGAAACATGTCGGTAAATTACCCAAAAATGTGATGGGTCATAACTGGGCTTTAAGCAAAACTGCTGATGTTGCAGGTGTA
>CAZXTH010000464.1:0-2524 GCA_964643585.1 uncultured Pseudoalteromonadaceae bacterium | reverse complement strand
GGTCCGGTCAAACTCTTTGGCAGCATCAGGGTAGGTTTTACCGATTTCCCACATTAACAGGCGGATCACTTCATCCCGTTGCAGTTGCATCAGTTGCAGAAACTTCTCGACATGCTGAATGCGCTCCAGCACCGGCAGACTTGGCCAGACACCACGCCCCAGATCATAGGCTTTTACCGCAGCGTCCAGTGCCTGAAGTGCCGTATCGGCATCCAGTAATGGCGTATGTCCAAGCAACACCTGCTCCAGTTTATCACCATCACGCAGATAAACCGGGCTCATTACCGGGCTGAGTTCACCCTGCCATTCAACCAGTTCACCATTAATCAGGTATTCGCGCTGGGTAATAACAGCCGAATGACGAAAAGCTGCCGGAATATCCGCAGCGGTAGGGAAAAGGGAAACTAAACTCATCTGTTGCTCCTTATTATCAGGATGGCACAAAGCGTAATCCCGAACAGATTCCAAAAAATTCAGACCTGGTTGTCAGAGTACAGATTATCGTGG
Source organism: uncultured Pseudoalteromonadaceae bacterium (assembly GCA_964643585.1). Classification (GTDB taxonomy): domain Bacteria; phylum Pseudomonadota; class Gammaproteobacteria; order Enterobacterales; family Alteromonadaceae; genus Alishewanella. The sequence continues at coordinate 2,017 of CAZXTH010000464.1, read as the reverse complement.
CCGGCTTATAATTGCCTTGATACAGCTTATATTAATTATGCTCACGATTCAGGATCTGGCTTGCGACCAGATCCTGTTATGTCATCAGGTTACAATGCCTAATGCGCTAACCATCACATTGCAACCTTGCCTTGAACGGGTATGCGGTTTACTTCACAAATTGCGATGGCCGGTGCTTGGCCCAGAACCCGTTAAAGTGCTCTTTACCGACAATAGCGCCGGTATGCTCCACCACAAAACCTGCCAGCCGTGCTGCAAACTTAACCGCATATTTAGGTTCAATATCGTTTAACCGAGCAGCCAGATAACCACCGTTAAACGAATCACCGGCAGCCGTGGTATCCACTACGGTTTTCACCGGGTGCGCCAGGGCAGTAAAAGGCTGCTCAGCATAGTAGCCATTGATACCGTTCTTGCCGTCTTTTACCACAATTTCCGCTACGCCCAGTGTTTTCAACTGTTCAACAACCTGGCCAGTAGACTGCGCTTCAAACAGCACTTTATGATCATCCAGCCCTGGCAAGGCAATATCTGCCAGTTTGTAAGCCTGAATAAAAGCCGCTTTTGCTGTTTCAGTATTGCCCCATAATGCCGGACGGTAGTTTGGATCAAATACAATACGACTACCGTCTTGTTTCAGTTTTTCTATCAGTGAGAACAGTTGCTGCCGGTCTTCTTCTGACAGAATAGCCAGCGTAATACCGGAGAAATAAAACATATCCGCCCCGGATAATTGCTCATAATTGCCTTGTTTCAGGAAACTCTGCACAACTTGTTTTGCCGCTGAGCTGTCACGCCAGTACACAAAACTCCGTTCGCCAAACGCATCGGTATTGATCATGTATAAGCCCGGACGGGCAGTTTTAGTACGGAAAATCAGGCCGGTGCTGATCTTTTCCTGCTCTACGGCACGAACCAGTTTATCACTGATTAAATCAGTACCCACCGTAGTAAAAAACTGCACCTCAACCGGCGTTTCGCAGGTTCGTTTCAGATACACGGCGGTATTAAATACATCACCGGCAAAATTCTGGTGGTAAACGCTGTCAACCAACTGGTACAGCTCTACCATGCACTCGCCCATAATGACAATACGTTTGCTCATGCTGTTATTCCTTATGCTGCGCCTTTAACTTTTCTGGCAATGGCGGTGGCTTCTGTGGCCAGCCGGGTTATTTCACCCCAAGCTCCCTGTTTTACCAAGGATGCCGGAGACAACCAGGAGCCGCCTACGACAAATACATTTTTCAGTGCCAGAAAATCCGCCAGATTTTGCTGGTTAACACCACCGGTCGGGCAGAAACTGACTTGCTGAAATACGCCTGCCAGTGCTTTTAGCATTTCGATACCACCTGATAAATGGGCTGGGAAAAACTTCACTTCACGCAAGCCGAATTCATATGCCATGGCAATTTCTGATGGCGTTGCCACACCAGGGGCCAATGGCAGGCCGGTATTGATCATGCCTTCCAGCAACGCTGGTGTACTTGCCGGACTAACCAGAAATTGCGCACCAGCAGCTTTGGCGGCATCGGCATCGGCCGCTGATAATATGGTACCTGCCCCTACCAGCAGATCAGGAAATGCATCCCGGATTGCGGTAATGCCAGCCAATGCCTGGCGGGTTCTTAACACGACTTCTACTGAGCCGATACCACCATCACGGAAAGCTTTGGCAATAGCTACCGCCTCATCCGGCGTTTCTGCCTGAATAATCGGCAATAATGCCGGTCCTTTAACGATTGCAGATAACGCAGACATCAAACATCTCCTGATGCAGTTGCCAGCTGCAGGCTGGCCAGTTTCTGGTAAGCAGCTTCCACTGCCTTAACAAATTCAGGTTCTGCCGCCAACGCCGCAGGGAAAACAGCACTGACCGCCAAAAATGCCTGCACATCATGCGCCGCATTACCATTACAACGGGCAGCCACTGACAGCAGTGTATCTGCCAGCGGATCGACCAGTTTTTCCTGCTCACGGTAACGTTTGCAGATAAACAGGAACCAGGCTGCAATAC
>CAZXTH010000463.1:0-2525 GCA_964643585.1 uncultured Pseudoalteromonadaceae bacterium | reverse complement strand
AAGGGCGAGCTTCGCGAGTAAAATGCTCATTTACTCCATGTAAACTGCGCTTTCGTGCCTGTTTTTGCCTGGCATAACCTTTGTTCGCGGACCGGAGACAGGTTCTTAGGGCTGGTTCTCTGGCTACGGTTAGGGGATGGGTTTTTTCTTTGCGGCTGGTATAATGCGCGCCCTGTATTGTCAATTGCCCCGGATTTACGATCCGGTTTTGCAAAAGGTATTAGAAAATGTATGTAGTTGCAGCAATGTATAAGTTTGTCCGGTTACCAGATTACGTAGAATTACGTGACAAACTATACCAAAACATGGTGGATAACCAGGTTAAAGGCACTCTGTTACTGGCAGAGGAAGGTATCAACGGTACTATATGCGGTTTGCGTGAGGGTATCGATGCAGTAAAAGCCTGGCTTGATGCTGATGGCCGCTTTGAAGGCCTGAGCTATAAGGAATCTTTTGCTGATGAACCTGCTTTTTACCGGACGAAAGTTAAGCTGAAAAAAGAGATTGTTACAATGGGGGTGCAAGGCGTTGATCCTGAACACATTGTTGGTACTTATGTTAAAGGGGAAGAATGGAATAAGCTGATCAGCGATCCTGAAACCCTGGTCATTGATACCCGTAATGATTACGAAGTTGCCATTGGTACTTTTAAAAATGCCGTAAATCCTGATACCAAGACATTCAGAGAGTTTCCGGCATGGGCAGAACAACATCTGGATAAGCAGGTTCATAAAAAAGTAGCGATGTTTTGTACCGGCGGGATACGTTGTGAAAAATCAACTGCTTTTCTGAAAGAACAGGGCTTTGACGAGGTATACCACCTTGATGGCGGAATTCTGAAATATCTTGAAGAAGTTCCGGAAGAACAAAGTTTATGGCAGGGTGAATGTTTTGTTTTTGACCAGCGTGTAGCAGTAAAACATGGTTTAGAGCAAGGCAGTTATGATCAATGTTACGCTTGCCGGATGCCATTGTCTGTTGAAGAAATGTCTTCAGAATTATATGTAAAAGGGCTCAGCTGCCCTCATTGCTATGATCAGACAACGGCTGAGCAGAAAGCCTCTTTTACCGAGCGGCAGAAACAGGTTGAGCTGGCAAAACAGCGCGGTGAAAAACATATCCGGGATGGTAAGCTGGAGTTCTGATCCAGTATAATCTGCAAGTGTTAAAACATACCTTAATGCTAGAGCGTGTTGACGTTTCATGGTTAATTTTGCAGCAGTGTGTTTGGCTTTTTTTACAAGGCAGAGTGTGCGCAGTGTAGTTATTCTACATAAGCACACGATAACGCAGTAAAAAAGCCAAACAGGCGCTGCCCGCAGGGTTCATCTGGCGACGATGTGCTCTTTGTCACTCGTCGCTTATTTAGAACACTAAGCAGCGCTCCTCGTTTCGCGATCACATCGTCGCCAGAGTGAACAAAGTTTAATCATGAAACGTCAACATGCTCTAGTTATTACTGGATTTATTTTTTTCTGTAGCGCAGCATTCTGATTTTGTAATGCATCCTGATACTGAGGATATTATGGTATACCGTTCAATTATAAGCATCATATTACTGCTCTGGCTTACTGGCTGTAGCAACCGTAGCTCTGATGAGCCGTCTTTTGAAGTCGCAGTTTTTCATATTAATGATCACCATTCAAATCTTGCTGCCAAGCATAATGTGACTCTGACACTGGATGGGCAGGATACACAGGTTGATGTTGGTGGTTTTCCGCGAGTGGTCAGCCAGTTCCAGCGACTGGAAAATAAATACCGTTATAGCCTGAAGTTGCATGCCGGTGATGCGATTACCGGAGATGTTTATTACAGCCTGTTTAAAGGTGAAGCAGATGCTGATTTTATGAACCAGGTGTGTTTCGATGCTTTTACTTTGGGAAACCATGAATTTGATGACAGTGACGGACATCTGAAATCATTTCTGGATGCACTGGCTAAAGGAAACTGCAATACCGATGTCATTTCAGCTAATGTCATACCGCAAATTGGTACTCCGCTGGCAGAAGAGCGGCAATGGCAGAATTTCCAGCCTTATACCATCAAAGAGTTTGATGGCGTAAAGGTAGGGATTATCGGCTTAACGATTGCGCAGAAAACCCGCCAGTCTTCTCAGCCATTATCAACTACGGTGTTTCTGGATGAGACAGAAACTGCCAGGCATTATATCCGTGAACTGAAACAGCAGGGAATTGGTAAAATAATTCTGCTGACTCACTATGGCTATGAAAACGATTTACGCCTGGCTCAGGCATTGCCTGAAGTAGATCTGATTGTTGGCGGTGATTCGCACTCTTTGCTGGGCAATTTTGATGAAGTTGGCCTGAAGCCTGCCGGTGAATACCCAACCCGACTGGCAAATGCCAATGGAGAGTTGGTTTGTGTAGTGCAGGGGAAAGACTACAGTCAGGTTGTTGGCGAAGTGGTTTTACAATTTAAAGGGGACCGCCTGAGCAGTTGTGAAGGCCGCCCGCATATGCTGTTGGCTGATAATTTCAGTCGTGATGGTTTACCTGTCTCCGACG
>CAZXTH010000462.1:0-2549 GCA_964643585.1 uncultured Pseudoalteromonadaceae bacterium | reverse complement strand
TTCCGATAACCCAGCTGCTAAAAGGGCCTGTCTGGCCGGGGCCTGACCTAACCCTGCGGGTAATACATTACCCATAATCACTTCACTGATGTTATCAGCCCGGATACCAGACTCAGCAACAGCGGCTTTAATCGCTTCGCTACCCAATAAGGTTGCACTGACATCTGCCAGCCCCCCTAAAAAACCACCCATAGGGGTGCGTTTGGCGGCCACAACTACAACATGATCTAACTCTGCCATTTCAGCTCTCCAGGCACAGACTTTTTCAGACGAGACAGAGACTACACCAAATTTACGTTTACGCCAACGTAAAGCAAAAACACTATTCCGTAAGCTGGCATGATAAAATCGCCAGGTTATCAGCTTAAATGCACAATACGGCAGAAAAACTTTACAGTTTTACCGGATAAAATATTGACATAGGACCACACAAAAACAGCTTTACCTTTACGTAAACTTCTCTTATAGTGGGCAGCGTTTCTGAGAAGGTGCCCATGAAAGAAAAAGAAGAAAAAACATATAGCATCAGCGAGCTGGCAAAAGAGTTTGATATAACAACCCGCAGCATTCGCTTTTACGAAGATCAGGGCCTGCTGATACCTCAGAGAGAAGGACAAACACGGATTTACAGCAAACGGGACCGGGTTCGTCTGAAATTGATCCTCCGCGGTAAACGCCTGGGGTTCAGCCTCTCAGAAACAGGACAACTATTTGAACTATACGATGCAGACAAAAGCAGCATCACCCAGCTAAATACTATGCTGGATCTAGTGGAGCATAAAAAAACAGAACTGCATCAACAGCTGGATGACATCAAAGTGGTATTGATGGAGCTAGTTACAGCAGAAAAACGCTGCCGGGAAACACTGGCACAGATACAAAAATCACAGGGTAAAAAGCAGTAAGCGTCACCATAAATATAAAAAAACAGATAAAAAAGATAAAACAAAGATAGATATACCCGAAACATTCAGGTGCAGAGAATTGCAACCATATAGCATCAACAGGGCTGGATATAGCAGAGTATTACTGCACCTGAATGTCTGAAGGTAAAACGTAGCAAACGGGGTTTTATGATTAGCAGGCACAAAAGCCTGAATTTCGATCTGGGTGAAACGGTCGATATGATTCGCGAGCAGGTTAATATCTTTGCCCGTGAAGAAATCGCTCCACGTGCTGCTGACATCGATCAGCAAAACGCTTTCCCAAACGATTTATGGCGAAAATTCGGTGATCTTGGTTTATTAGGTATCACTGTTGATGAAAAATACGGCGGTTCAGGTCTTGGATATCTGGAACACGTTATTGCAATGGAAGAAATCAGCCGGGCTTCAGCATCGGTTGCTCTGTCGTACGGTGCTCACTCTAACCTCTGTGTAAATCAGATTTTCCGGAACGGAAATGAAACACTGAAGCAAAAATATCTTCCCAAACTTTGCTCCGGTGAACATATCGGTGCACTGGCTATGAGTGAACCTAATGCAGGTTCCGATGTTGTCAGCATGAAATTGCGCGCCGATAAAAAAGGCGATCGCTATATCCTCAATGGCAACAAAATGTGGATCACTAACGGCCCTGATGCCCATACCTATGTCGTTTATGCCAAAACAGATACCCAGGCTGGTTCCAAAGGCATTACCGCATTTATCGTTGAACGTGGTTTTAAAGGTTTCAGCCAGGCACAGAAACTGGACAAGCTGGGTATGCGTGGTTCAAATACCTGTGAACTGGTATTTGAAGATTGCGAAGTTCCTGGAGAGAACGTGCTGGGGAATGTTGGCCGTGGTGTTCAGGTATTAATGAGCGGCCTGGATTATGAGCGTGTCGTGTTATCCGCAGGTCCGCTAGGCATAATGTCAGCCTGTATGGATGTTGTTATCCCCTATCTGCATGACCGGCATCAGTTCGGGCAGGCAATTGGTGAATTCCAGCTTGTTCAGGGTAAGGTGGCAGACATGTATACCCGCATGAATGCGGCCAGATCTTATGTTTATACCGTGGCCAAAGCCTGTGATCGCGGAGAAACAACCCGTAAAGATGCAGCCGGTGTCATACTTTATGCTGCTGAACTGGCAACCCAGATGGCGCTTGATGCCATTCAACTGCTTGGCGGTAACGGCTATATCAACGAATATCCTACAGGCCGTCTGTTGCGCGACGCAAAACTGTATGAGATCGGCGCAGGTACATCAGAGATCCGCCGGATGCTGATTGGCCGGGAATTGTTTACTGAATCTAACTAAGCTTTTGCCAAAACTTGGAGGGAAGCGGCAGCTTCCACTGGAACAACACGCAGACCCGCGAATTTCTCCCAAATTCACTCTTGATCGTCTGCTTAGTTGTTCCAGTTCCGCACCATCTGACGTTTTGTATAGCCGAATAGAAAAGCAGATCTAGGCGAAGTGCGTAGCAGATTTAACTAAACGAGCGATCAAAAGTGAGCCGGGGAGCGGCGAACGGGCGAGTGTGTTAAATGTGCGAGAGCAACGTAGCCGGAAATTCTGAGCCAATCCAAAAGGTAACCGACGTGACCAGAATTACCTCTAAAA
>CAZXTH010000461.1:0-2550 GCA_964643585.1 uncultured Pseudoalteromonadaceae bacterium | reverse complement strand
CGCAGGCGCTAAAAGAAGGCCAGTCTGTTCAACAACAGTATGTGGTGCGGGTGACCGATGAGTTTGGTGCTTACGCCGAACAAACGGTAACGGTGACCATTAACGGCACCAATGATGTGCCGGTAATTACCAATGATGCTACCCAAACCGTAGGCTCAGTAACCGAAGCAGGTCACCTGGATAATGGCACCCCGGTAGCAGGAACGCCTGTGGCCACGGGCCAGTTATCGGCCACAGATGTGGACGCCGGAGCCGTACTGACCTGGAATGTACAGGGCGCCAACAGTACCACCTATGGTAATTTCACTGTTGATCCGGTGACGGGACAGTGGCGTTATCAGTTGGATAACAGCAAAGCGGCTACACAGGCGTTAAAAGAAGGTGAAACGGTTACTCAGCAGTTTGTGGTGCGGGTGACCGATGAGTTTGGTGCCTATGCTGAACAAACTGTTACTGTGACTATTCACGGTACTAATGATGCCCCTGTAGCGGTAGCAGACAGGGCTTCAGTAAGAGAAGATGGTGCCCAGACGATAGGATCCGGCACCAATAATGCTACCAGCATTGTCCGCGGTAATGTACTGAGCAACGATACTGATGTTGACCACGGAGATACCAAAGAAGTTATTGGTGTCAGCAGCGGTTCACACAGTAGTGCCAGTGGCAATGTTGGAACGGTGATAAACGGGCTTTATGGTACGGTCACTATTAATGCTGATGGTACTTATACTTACCACCTGGACAACAGTAAGCCACAGGTTCAGGCTCTGGCAAATAATCAGACTGTCAGCGATGTCTTCACTTACACCATGAAAGATGCCGCCGGTGCAACCAGCACTACAACTCTGACAATTACTGTTCGTGGAACAAATGATGCTCCGGTTATCAGCCTGGCAACAGGCGATAAAGACAGTGCTGCATTAACAGAAACCACCAGCGCTCAGGGCGATACTGGCCTGCAAACCAATGGCACACTGACACTAACCGATGTTGACACCCGGGATACTGTCACAACATCGGTGTTGAGCGTTGCTAAAGCAGGCAGTTACTCTGGTGCTTTACCATCAGACAATGCTTTACTGCAAATGCTGCAGGTGTCTGGTGTACTTAATAATACTCAGCAAACCGGCAAAATTAACTGGAATTTTAATTCCGGAGCTGAAAACTTTAACTTCCTGCCAGAAGGCGCCACACTGGTTCTGACTTACACTATTCAGGCCAGAGACAACTCTGGTACATCAACCAGTGGCAGTAACTTACAGACCATTACCATTACGATTACAGGAACGGATGATCTGGGTTCTATTGGTAGTGTTACCCACAGTATCAAAGAAGACCACAGTGTCAGTGGCAACCTGTTTGATGAAGCAGGCCAACAGGATCCGGACAGCGGTGAGTATTTATCGGTTACCGGATTTACTGTGGAAGGAATGAGCGGTAATTTTGCGCCGGGCAGCACAGTGGATATCGTACTGGGTGGTAGCAGCAATGTTATTGGTTCTCTGACACTGAATGCTGATGGCAGCTATACCTTTACACCTGCTGAAAACTACAGCGGAGCCGTGCCACAGATTACCTATTATGCGAATTCCGGCAATAAACCAATTGGTAGCGCCACACTAAATCTGACGGTAACACCTGTGTCTGATGCGCCTGATTTGGGCAATGTCAGCAACAAAGTGGTGACATCAGAAGACATCGCTGTAGCGTTGGGTCTTAAAGCTCCATTAGTGACAGATAATATCGATAAAAATGGCACTGCAGACGGTGATAACCCTGAGCTGCTTGGGCTTATCTCTCTTGCTGGCATTCCTGCAGGTGTGCAACTGCAATATGGCGATAGTACCTTTACTTCAAATGGCCGTCCGATAACCATAAAACTGACCGATGTATCGAACCAGATTTCAACACTGGGCCCATACGATATCGCTATGACCACGGCACAGTTTGAAGCACTGAAAGTATTACCGAACACCGATAGCCACGTTAACTTTAATGTGACGATGAAAGTGACCTCATACGAAGTCGATAATGCTGGTAAACCTCTGTCTGGTATACCGGGTGCGACGGCAACGAAAGTGGTAACGGTAGACGTTCATGCTGTAACTGATGGTGCGGATAGTTTCACACTGACGACTCCTGCCGGTGGTTTTGCAGTGAATGAAGACCAGACATTAGACTTGCGTACAGCACTGGGCCAGAGCTTTACCGATAAAGATGGTTCAGAGAAACTGTGGTATACCGTTGAAGGCTTGCCGCAGGGCACAACCGTATATATTAACGGACGGGCTTATACTGCCAATACAGCAGACGGTAATGGTACATTTAAGATTTCTTCGGTAAATCACAAAATATCTGTTACCTCTGATAATACTCCGCAATTCAGTATTAAACCGCCGGCTAACTTCAGCGGTGATATCAGCAATATTAAGATTACGCTGCATGTACAGGATACTGACAACGATTCGCCGGATGCGACTCCTGCGGTGCTGACCAAAGAAGTGGTTATTGGCAATATCTATGTAGCACCTGTGGCTGGTGATGTCACTA
>CAZXTH010000460.1:0-2552 GCA_964643585.1 uncultured Pseudoalteromonadaceae bacterium | reverse complement strand
TGAAAGACGATCCTCGTAAATAGCACTCCAGTATTTACTCAGTTAAGCAGGGATTTGCTTAACTGAGTCACATTATCAGCACAGACCTTAATCTTCGTCATCCGGCTGCCACTCTACTTTCTCTATCTGGGTAAAGCGGTTACTTATTTTCTGGGCCGAAGTATGAATTTGTTTTACGTCTGTAGCTGCTTGATCGATATGCTTAGCCAGGTTATCAAAGCGGCCACGGAAACGGCTGAAGTCTTCACCTAATTTAATCAGATGTTCCTGAATCAGGTGAATCTGCCGGCGGGTGGCTTCATCTTTTAGCACACTGCGGGCAGTAGTTAGCACGGCCATCAGCGTTGTTGGCGAAGTCAGCCATACCCGGCGACGGTAAGCCTCTTCAATTAAATCTGCATGATAAGCATGTAACTCTGCAAAAATCGCTTCAGCGGGCAGGAACATCACAGCACCATCAGCTGTTTCACCCGGAATAATATATTTATCGGCAATGTCACTGATATGTTTTTTGATATCCAGCTTAAACTGGCGCTCAGCCAGCTTCCGCTCACTTTCTGCCAACTGCGGATCAGTCATCTTCTTATAGCTTTCCAGCGGGAACTTGGCGTCAATAGCTATATTTCCGGTAGGGTCAGGTAAGAACAACATACAGTCAGCAATCCGGCCACTGGACAGTTTGTACTGCAAGGCAAAATGCTGTTCGGGTAACACATTACGGATTAACGCTGTTAACTGTACTTCACCAAAAGCACCACGGGAGCGTTTGTCAGCAAGCACTTCCTGTAAACTGACAACGTTGGTTGACAACTCAGTAATTTTTTTCTGGGCATCGTCAATCAGTGCCAGCCGTTTCACAATATCGGTAAATGTCTGATTGGTTTTTTCAAAACCTTCAGCCAGCCGTTTTTCTACCTGCCCGGAAATTTCTTTCAGGCGGTTATCTGTACTTTGCGTCAGTTGTTGTAGTTCTTTAGCAATAGCCTGCGCCTGCAGTTGCAGGTTCTTACTCAGCTCAAAACGGGCAGCCTGCTGGCTATCGGCCAGCTTTTGCAGTAATTGCACCAGATTATCCTGCTGACTATGTTGCAACTGCTGCTTCAACTGATAAAACTGCTCCATCATTTGTTGTTGAAACTGGGTCTGCTGTTCAAGCAAACCAAAACGCCCTTGCTGCAATTCTGCGGCAATCTCAGTCGTAACCGGTTTACGGAACAATAAAACAAGCTGTAACACCAGCCCTGTAACCAACAGGGCAGCGATAAGGTAAAGCAGATATTCAGTGGTCATGCCAGGCCGGCATCCTTTAGTGCCCGCTGATAAGCAGCAGATTCATCGTCAGTAACAATAGCAACCAGGTACCACTGTTGTTCTTTCATTTGCAAAGTATAAGAAGCATGGCAGGTAAACAGCACTTTCCCCTGCTTATCCAGCAAGCGCCAGTACAAATTAACAAACGCCATATTCTCTGACAGACGGATCTGGTTCTGTACACGGTAGGCCATACTGGCAATGTTTAACTTGCGATACAAAGCAAACTGGTGTTCCAGATGTTTATCCAGCGCTTCATCATCAAGCAGCAGATTTTTGTATTCATCTTCAAGCAACAGACATGGCAGCGAAAATAACGGCGCCAGTGTAGCTTTATCATAAGCAGAATAGGCAGCAGCATACTGCTGGAAAAACTGATCCACACCAAGATGAGACATTTAGCTGATCCCTAAATACTTATGCACCTGTACACTCAGGCGCCAGTTATATTTTTTGCAATAGGCTATAGCCAGCCTGGTTGCTTTTTCCTGCTGGCTGATAGGCTGCAGATATATCAGCTTATTGGTTATATCCACCCGTTGCAATAACTGTTGCAGTTCTTCAACATGCTTATCCATTGCCACCGGGTGTTTAATTTCATTAGCACGCTGCAAGGCGCTATCCAGCACCTTGAAGCCCGCTCTCATATTAATTTTTGGAGATACCGTTACCCAGGTTGCTGCTGGAGCCTGAATCTCAAAGGTTCCGCTGGTTTCTATCTGTGTACTGAAACCTTCAGAGTGTAACAGTTCACACAAAGGGTTAAGATCGTAAATACAAGGTTCTCCGCCAGTTATAACCACATGACGGGCCTGATACCCCTGTTCAGAAAAAAGCTGCAACAATTGCTCTGCTGTAGCTGCGGCCCAGCTCTCTGATTCGTCTTGTTTAGCAATAATCACAGCCAAAGATTGCTGTGCGTCCGGATCTACCAGCCAGGTATGTTTGGTATCACACCACGAGCAACCGACAGGGCATTCCTGCAGGCGGACAAAAATAGAAGGCATTCCGGTGAAGCTGCCCTCCCCCTGAATTGTTTCAAAGACTTCGTTTACTTTATACAGCTGCATGCTTACCCTTTAGCAACCGGCCCGTTTACAGTACAATGCGCGGCCTGAATGACCGCTATTATACAAGAGAGAACCCACTATGCCGCAAAAAGTTGTCGTAATTTACTCCGGAGGCATGGACTCATTCACCGTATTACATAAAGCCATCAGAGCCGGGCACGAAGTCTATGC
>CAZXTH010000459.1:1983-2557 GCA_964643585.1 uncultured Pseudoalteromonadaceae bacterium | reverse complement strand
GGTGAATATCTGGCCACCGGACATCTGGTTATTAGCCTGCGAGCTCCGCTTAATCTTGGTGCAAATGCGTACGGCTGGTTTCAGGTGCAGTTTACGGCCAATGGCCCGGTGCATAACTGGCCAGAGGCACTAAGCAGCCTGCAGTTACTGGAAAAAGAGCTTAGTGATATCAGCCAGCACTATGCCGTCCCCCCTGAAAAGATTACCGTTGCCGGATTTAGTCAGGGTGCCATTATGGCAATGGGGCTGGCTTTACAAAGCAGTTTAACACTGGGGCATTATCTGTGTTTTTCCGGCAGGACCTTGCCACAATTTGCCACCTTTGCCGCAGAGCATCACCAACGCAGTACCGGAAGACGTATTTTTCTGGCTCACGGCATTTATGATTCAAAGCTGCCCGTTCATTTTGCACGCGCAACCCACGAGTTACTGGCTACACTTGATTGCCAGCTAAGCTACCATGAGTTTAACGGCGAACATGAAATTACATTACCCGTACTAACAGAGGCAAAAACATGGCTGGCAGCATCAGGCAGATAGCCGGAAGACAGGGGATACCGGAACAAGTAACAGA
>CAZXTH010000459.1:0-1973 GCA_964643585.1 uncultured Pseudoalteromonadaceae bacterium | reverse complement strand
AGCAAATGAAATACTGATCAGCCAGCAGGCTATAGGCGTTAATTTTGTTGATACCTATTACCGCTCCGGGCTCTATCCGGCGAGCCTGCCTTCCGGCCTGGGTACTGAAGCCGCCGGAATTGTCGAGGCCACCGGCTCTGCTGTTACCCACGTAAAGCCGGGTGACAGAGTAGCTTATGCGCAAGGGCCGCTTGGGGCTTATGCCAAAAAAAGGTTATTACCCGCAGAGTTGGCAGTAAAGATCCCAGAGGGTATTTCCTTTGAAACTGCAGCAGCAACATTGCTAAAAGGCATGACCGTTTATTATCTGTTGCACGATGTGTTTTCAGTAAAACCGGGGCAAATCATACTGTTTCATGCTGCTGCCGGTGGCGTGGGCCTGCTCGCCTGTCAGTGGGCCCGTTACCTTGGTGCCAGGCTGATAGGCACAGTCAGTTCTGAAGAGAAAGCAGCAATAGCAAGTGCACACGGTGCCTGGCAAACCATAAATTATTTACAACAGGATGTCGCAACCGAAGTGCTGCATTTAACAGCAGGTGAAAAAGTGCCGGTAGTGTATGACAGTATTGGTCAGGCGACCTGGGAAACGTCGCTGAATTGCTTGCAACCCAGAGGTTTAATGGTGAGCTACGGCAATGCATCCGGTCCGGTAACAGGTATCAATCTGACCCAGTTATCGCAAAAAGGCTCGTTGTTTGTGACCCGGCCGGTTCTGGCACACTATGCAGATTCATATAACAAACGGCAGCAAATAGCAGCGCAATTGTTCTCACTGCTCCAGCATGGTGCTATAAAAGCTCCGCAACCACAGGTTTTTGCATTAAAAGACGCTGCGGCTGCTCATCGCGAACTGCAAAACAGGAACAGGACAGGCAGTATTATTCTGATTCCATGATACTTATTACGTGTTATCTATTACGTGATAAAGTTAAGATTGCTCGTTTCTGATAACGGACTTACTGATTATGTCTAACGCCATCAGCCTGGATGCTTTACGTGCTCTTGATGCAATTGACCGTAAGGGGAGTTTTGCTGCCGCAGCCGAAGCACTTTATAAAGTACCTTCAGCCCTGAGTTACACCATCCAGAAATTGGAAACCGATTTAGATGTGGTGTTATTTGATCGCAGTCGTCAGAAAGCTCAGCTCACTGCTGCCGGCAAACTGGTACTGGAACAAGGCCGCCAGCTACTTAAAGCCGCAGAAGCACTGGAAGATGCAGTAAAGCAGCTGGAAACCGGTTGGGAAACCCGGCTGACTATTGCCAAAGATACCATAGTACCCAATGCACCTATATTTGAGTTACTTAAAGAATTTACTACTCTGGATAAGATGACAGAAGTAACGGTAAAGGAAGAAGTATTAGGCGGAGGCTGGGAAGCTTTACAAACAGGCCAGGCCCAGATTGCCGTCGGCGTTTCCGGTGACCTCCCCAAAGGACAGTACAACGTGATTCCGCTTGGAGAGGCTGAGTTTGTTTTTGCTGTCTCGCCTTTTCATCCGCTGGCAAAACACGAGGGAATTATTAGTGCAGAGCAAATTAAGAATCAGGCACTAATTGTTGTTGCCGATTCTGCCATCAGCACGCCCAGACAAAGCTCAGGATTACTAGATACACGCCATATGATCCGGGTGATGAATATGACTGCAAAAATTGAAGCTCAGAAACAGGGCACAGGCATAGGTTTTCTGCCGCGCCACCTGATTCAAAGAGAACTGGCAGCAGGTGAGCTGGTAGTGAAACCTATCAGTATCCCCAGAGCCAAAGCGTCTTTATATCTGGCATGGGACAAACAACTGAATGGCAACGCTTTAGAGTGGTTTAGTCACCAGCTCGGGCAACTTGACTGGAAAACCATTTTAAACCCTAAGAACCTGTTTCAGATCTCGTGAACAAAGGTTATGCAAGGCAAAAACAGGCAGTTTACATAGAGTAAATGAGCATTTTAAGCCTGTTTTTAACACCGCAGAGCC
>CAZXTH010000458.1:0-2562 GCA_964643585.1 uncultured Pseudoalteromonadaceae bacterium | reverse complement strand
GCTGTAACTGAACCGATACCGGCGCCAGCAGCTGTTGCCAGAAATGAGCCCGGCGCTCCAGCAACTGTTCACGGGCATGTTCTTCATTTTCAATATCAAAGCCCTGAGCGGCCAGCAATGCCAGTTGCTGCGCTTGTGGGACCTGAGTCTGCTGTCCCCATGCATCATGGTATTCGGTTTCAATGCCGCAGTAGGCAATCAGTTCAGCAAGCAAAGCGGGTTCCATCATATATCCTTAATTTAGCCCTGACTCAGTAAACACTGGCAATATTATACAGTGGCACGATCCTGAGCTTAGTGTAAATGGTTTTAGCTGACAGGCATTATCCTGACACCTGTTTTCAGTTGCATGATTATCGCTTGCAAAATCGTGAACAGGCTTCAGAATTTGGGTTATCGTTATTTTATGTCATAAAATTACAAAAAGTTGCACTGAAATGACTTTCAGACTTGAAAAATGTGCTGATTAATGTAATTTTATTACACAAGAAAACTTGGTTACAACTCACCATCAATAACGGGGTTACTATGTCTATTCGTGTCGCTATTAACGGTTTTGGCCGTATCGGCCGTAACGTGTTACGTGCATTATATGAAAGCAGCAAAAACTACGATATCAAAGTTGTAGCAATAAACGATCTGGGTGATGCTGCCATTAATGCTCATCTGTTAAAGTATGATACTGCTCACGGTATTTTTGCAGCTGACGTTGAACACGATACTAAAGCTATTTATGTTAACAAAGATGAAATCCTGACTCTGAGTGAGCGTAATCCGGCTAACCTGCCATGGGCAGAGCTGAAGATTGATGTTGTGCTTGAATGTACAGGTCTGTTCACTGACCGTAAATCAGCAGGCGCACACCTTGATGCAGGCGCTAAAAAGGTCATTATCTCTGCTCCGGCAAAAGACGTTGATGCCACTATTGTTTACGGCGTTAACCACCAGTTGCTGACACCGGCAATGAACATTATCTCTAATGCTTCCTGTACAACTAACTGTCTGGCTCCTATCGCCAAGCCTCTGAATGATGCCTTAGGCATTGAATCTGGCCTGATGACAACAATTCATGCCTACACCAACGATCAGCGCCTGAGCGATGTTTACCATACCGACGTACGTCGTGCCCGGGCTGCAGCCATGTCGATGATCCCAACAAAAACCGGTGCAGCCGCTGCTGTTGGTCTGGTGGTTCCGGAGCTGAAAGGCAAATTCGATGGTCTGGCAGTACGTGTTCCAACCCTGAATGTGTCACTGGTTGACCTGAGTTTTATTGCCAGCCGTAACACTACAGCAGAAGAAGTTAACGACATTATCCGTAAAGCCGCTGCCAGCAGCCCGCTGAGCGAAGTACTGGCAGTAAACGACCTGCCACTGGTATCGGTAGACTTTAACCATAACCCGAAATCATCTATTTTTGATGCGACAGAAACCCGGGTTAATGGCCGTCTGGTGAAAGTGATGTCCTGGTATGATAACGAATGGGGCTTCAGCAACCGGATGCTGGACAACACTGTAGAGTTTATGAAGCACGCTTAAGCGTGCTTTTTTATTGTTCACCTCGCATCCCTGTTCAGTTTTTATATTGTTTTATAACATTAAGATGAACAACCCACAGTAACTATCAGGCATTCTGCCGTAACAGCAGCATGGATGCTGCGCAGGCGGAAACAGCACAGGGATGTGCTGTTGACGGCGGTGGAGGCAGAATTACCTGATAGTTGCTGCTACTGCTTAAATCTACAGGAAAATGCCATGAACTCAGCTAATATTACTCCCCTTACCGGTTTCGCTCATCTTACCGATCTCCCCTGTTACCAGCTGCAGTACGGCCATGCAACAGCGGTGATTTCAGTTTATGGCGCCCATGTTATGTCATATCGTCCACAGCCTGATCAGGAAATCCTCTGGGTGTCGCCACTGGCTGGATGGCAGGACGGCGCAGCTATCCGTGGTGGAGTACCAGTATGCTGGCCGTGGTTCGGGCCTGTAGCAGCCTGTTTTAATCCTGAAGATAAAAAACTGCCAAATCACGGGCTGGTTCGTAACCGTTTGTGGCAATTTCATGCTCAACAAATTGCTGACGACAGTGTCAGTATTACACTCAGCATACATGTTGATGATTTGCCTCACAGCGAAGCTAGTGCAGAATTATATTTAACGCTGACAATGACTGCTCATCAGTTGCACATCAATCTGCAATGTAATCAGCCATTATTGCAACAGGCTGCACTGCACAGTTATTTTAATATCAGGAATATCCACCAGACATCGGTAACCCCCCTCCCGGCAACCTGTACAGACAAAGTGCTCAATGGACAGCTACTGCAAAATCTTGCACCTAAACTCCACTTTACCAGTGAAACAGACCGGGTATATCACCGGCCGGCAACAGAGTTATCCATGCATAGCAGCGGGCACCAGCTACGGCTACAGCAGCAGGGACATGATTCAGCTATAGTATGGAACCCATGGCAGGAAAGAAGCCAGCAGCTGGCTGATATGCCGGACGAAGGCTATCTGGAGTTTGTCTGTGTTGAAACTGCACGTTTATCCATAGAA
>CAZXTH010000457.1:0-2563 GCA_964643585.1 uncultured Pseudoalteromonadaceae bacterium | reverse complement strand
CGATGAAAAGCTTAAAATTGCCGATTTTATCCGGCAATCCTCAACGGTAACACTGGTTGAGCAAGAGCCTGCCGCACTACAGATGCTGCAGGTATACAGTGAAAAAGTTCTGGCGTTGTCTGCTCAGAAAATAGCGGAATTACCTGACCGGTTATGCCGCATCCCTCCCGGAAAGTTACGTGAGAGCAGCTGTGGCAACAGTATGCAATCAGATTTGCACTATCTGGTAAGCGAGTCATTCCTGCACCAAAGCCGTCAGGCTGATATATCGCTGCAGAATTATGGCGGAGTTCGTACAGATCTTCCTGCAGGTGAACTGTCTATTGCCCAGGTTTATCAGTTATTGCCTTTTTCTAATACACTGATTAACTTCCGCATGACAGGAGCAGAAGTAAAACAAGTATTGGAAGATGCGATCAGTTATTCTCTGGCTCCCGGAGGTTCTGATGGCGCTTATCCTCAGGGAGCAGGTATTCAGTTTGATGTTGACCTGACAGCCGCCGATAATCAGCGCGTTAGTAATCTGGCTGTTCGTGACCAGCAAAGTGGTGAATGGCAACCCCTTGAGCCAGAAAAAGAATATATTGTGGTTACCAATAGTTTTATTGCCAGTGGGCTTGATGGCTGGACAACATTTGGCCGCTTACAATCCGCCGGGCATAGTGAGGATACCTATATCAACTATGCTGAAGCATTTATTGAGTTTGCAAAAAACCAGCAGGTATTAACCAGGCCAGCGGCCAGTGAACACAGCACCCGCTCAATTATTCATTTCTGATCTTTAAAGGCTCAGTACATTACTGTGCTGAGCCTTTGATATATCCCAGATTTTTTCATTCTAAAAAATAGAACCTATTCTGTTTAATTATGCGATTTATCATCAAATAAATTGCTATATTATCTGACAGGTTGCTCACGCTTACTTACTGATTTATCAGAAGACTATATTCAGCACTTATACTTCTGTGCGAGCTGTTATATTTTCAGGGTATCGCTTTCCCAAGTAGTGTAACAACCAGCGATAAAGGAGAGGTTATGTTAAGAAACAGTACAGGACATTATGGGCTTATCAGTGTATCTCTGCATTGGGTTGTAGCTCTTGTTGTCATCGGATTGTTTGTACTGGGCTACTGGATGGTCGATTTAACTTACTACAGCAGTTGGTATCGTACAGCACCATTCTGGCATAAAAGTATCGGCGTTTTACTGGCTGTGGCTATGATTGCCAGAGTATTGTGGCGTATGTTTGCTTTACAGCCTGCAGCGGTAAGCAGCCATACATCATGGGAAAAAGCAGCGTCTAAAGCAGCACACTTTCTGCTCTATGCCGGAATTTTTGCGATTATTGTTACCGGCTACCTTATTTCTACCGCTGATGGCCGCTCAATCAGTGTTTTCGACTGGTTTGAGGTGCCATCTGCCGGACAGTTATTTGCCCGTCAGGCAGATATCGCCGGCGATTTACACCGCTACCTGGCTTATGCAGTAATTGGTATTGCTGTTCTGCATGCAGTTGCGGCACTGAAACATCACTTTATTGATAAAGACGCGACCTTAAAGCGGATGCTTGGGCGCAAACATTAATCTGAGTTAAAGGAGAAACCGATGAAGAAGTTTTTACTGGCTGGTTCTGTTGCTGCGTTAATGGCGTTACCTGCACAGGCTGCTGATTATGTGATTGATACTCAGGGAGCACATGCTTTTGTGCAGTTTAAAATAAGCCACTTAGGGTATAGCTGGTTACATGGCCGTTTTAACACATTTTCTGGTGATTTTAGTTATGACGCGAGCAAATTGGCAGAATCAAAAATCCAACTGACGATTGATACCGCCAGTATTGATTCTAACCATGCAGAACGTGATAAACACTTACGTAGCGCTGATTTCCTGAATACCGGCAAACACTCGAAAGCAAACTTTGTCAGCACTAAAGTTGTTCCTAAAGAAGGTGACAAGTTTGATCTGCATGGTAATCTGACGCTGAATGGTGTAACAAAAGAAGTTGTTATTGCAGCTGAAAAGCTGGGTGAGGGGCAAGATCCATGGGGCGGCTATCGCGCAGGTTTTGCAGGTACGGCCAGCTTTGCGCTGAAAGATTTTGGTATTAATTATGACCTGGGCCCGGCATCTTCAACTGTTTATCTGGATTTGACTGTTGAAGGTATCCGTAAATAAGTTTTACCGGTGACTAAAAAGGGAACCTGAGGTTCCCTTTTTTATATTATCTGCTCCAGCTTTATTTCCGGATCAGGCTCTGGCTCCGGTGGTGGCTCTTTTGGTGTCAGGGCACTGCTCAGACTGAGTAAAATCAGATTAAATTCTTCATCATTAATGTGAACACTGCTTAATTTAGCCAGTAGAAAGCGTGCTTCATCTGGATCTCCTGCACGGTACATTAACTGAGCTAACCGTAATGTAGCCCAGCGCAAGTGCTGATTTTCACTGTTTTCATAAAACTCGATGTAGCGCTGTAGTGAAATAATACCGGCATCAATATCCTGGTCTGCTATTACAGCCAGCCGCCCTATGTTGTAGTAGGCGCCATATCTGTCTGTAAGGTCTG
>CAZXTH010000456.1:1528-2586 GCA_964643585.1 uncultured Pseudoalteromonadaceae bacterium | reverse complement strand
TACCCAAACGGCGCATTTGCGAGGTAATAGTTCCGCCTGATTCGCCTTTCCATTGCCAGACTTTTTCGATAAACGCATCACGGCCCAGCTCATGGCGGCCCGGCTGGCCTTCAGCGGCCAGTTTGCGCTCTACCACCATCTGGGTGGCGATACCGGCGTGATCGGTACCGGCTTGCCACAGGGTATTTTTACCCTGCATCCGGTTATAGCGGATTAACGCATCCATAATGGTTTGCTGGAAAGCATGGCCCATATGCAGGCTGCCGGTGACGTTGGGCGGCGGGATCATGATGCCGTAGCTGTCGGCATTTGTATTACCGTTAGGCTTAAAGTAGCCTTTGGCTTCCCATGCACTATACATGGCCTGTTCGATCTGACTGGGATTAAAGGTCTTTTCCATGAGTGTTACCTGTTATTCAACCGGCATTGATGGTTTGTGG
This sequence comes from uncultured Pseudoalteromonadaceae bacterium, assembly GCA_964643585.1. GTDB lineage: Bacteria > Pseudomonadota > Gammaproteobacteria > Enterobacterales > Alteromonadaceae > Alishewanella. Next base: position 2,146 of record CAZXTH010000456.1, on the reverse strand, counting down.
GGTAATGCCAAGCTGACGATATTGCTTATAACGTTCCCGTGCCAGAGCTTTGAGCTGCTCATCAGCCGGAACAAATTCAATTATTTGCTGAAAACGATTGGCAAAAGCCGGTATTTCAGTACTCAGATTAAGCAGTACCTGACGGCTTTGTTTGGGTGGTTGCCAGCTGATTTCTACCGGGGCGCCGTAGGCCGGGCCTTCGCCTGCCAGATTATGGGGGACAAAACGCTCAGGCTCGAACTGCCACAGTAATTCATCAAACTGCTCGGCTTCCTGCTGGCTGGCAGTATATACAAAAACCCGTTTTTTTGCGCGGTATAAATCGGCACAAAGCTGACAGGCAAAAGCAACATGAGCCGGCGCAGTGGCCGGCTCAGGCTGTGATGGGTTTACTACATAAAAGCTAACCTGCATTAATTTTCCTGCATCTGACCGGTACGGTTAAGCAGGAATTGCGTTAGCAGTGCAACCGGCCGTCCGGTTGAGCCTTTATCTTTACCACCACTGCGCCAGGCTGTACCTGCAATATCCAGGTGCGCCCAGTTATATTTGCGGGTAAAGCGTGACAGGAAACAGGCTGCGGTGATGGTACCAGCTGCACGCCCACCTAAATTACTG
>CAZXTH010000456.1:0-1518 GCA_964643585.1 uncultured Pseudoalteromonadaceae bacterium | reverse complement strand
CGCCAGCGGGTTGTGGTTGCTGAGCAAACCGGAAGCATGTTTGCCTAATGCCACGACACAGGCACCGGTTAACGTTGCAACGTCGATTACCAGTTCCGGGTCAAAGCGTTCAACATAAGTCAGTGCATCGCACAGTACCAGACGGCCTTCGGCGTCGGTATTCAGTACTTCTACTGTCTGGCCTGACATAGTGGTCAGGATATCGCCCGGGCGATAGGCATTAGCATCCGGCATGTTTTCGGCTGCAGCCAGTACGGCGACCAGATTTACTGGCAGGCCCAGTGCAATTACCGCATGCACCGTACCCAGCACAGAAGCAGCCCCGCACATGTCGTATTTCATTTCGTCCATGCCTTCACCCGGCTTTAAGCTAATACCGCCAGAGTCGAAGGTTAAGCCTTTGCCTATCAGCACTACCGGAGCGCTATCGTTAGCTGCACCCTGATATTTTATGACCGACATTTGCGGGCCGTTTACAGAGCCTCTGCCTACGGCAAGATAAGAATTCATACCATGAGCTGCCAGCGCTTCTGCATCCAGCACTTCAACGGAAACTTTATCTGAGAGTGCTGTCAGCGCTTTGGCCTGTTCTGCCAGATAGAGTGGTGTGCAGATGTTCGGCGGCATATTACCAACGTCTTTACACTGGCGAATACCCGTAGCAACAGCTAAACCATGCTCTACGGCTTTTTCGCCAATAGTCAGATCGCGGCGGGTGGGTACATTAAAGACGATTTTGCGCAACGGACGGCGGGTTTCATCTTTTTTGCTTTTCAGCTTATCAAAAACGTACAGGCAATCCTGGGTAGTTTCTACTGCATGACGCACTTTCCAGTAAGTATCACGGCCTTTAACGTGCAGCTCTGATAAAAAGCATACGGCTTCCATTGAGCCGGTTTCATTCAGGGTGCTGATGGTTTTTGCAATAATCTGCCGGTACTGGCGCTCATCAAGCTCGCGCTCTTTGCCACAACCGACCAGTAGTACGCGCTCACTTAATACATTGGGTACATGATGTAGTAATAACATCTGACCGGGCTTGCCTTCTAAATCGCCACGGCGTAGCAGATTACTGATATATCCTTCACTGATCTTATCCAGTTGCTCGGCAATAGCGGAAAGACGACGAGGCTCATAAACTCCGACAACAATGCATGCGCTGCGTTGTTTTTCCGGACTTCCGCTTTTTACGCTGAACTCCATACTGACTCCTGATTCTAACAAACTGTGCTCAGGCTCCGGCACCTTACAGTGCCTGCTGATTCTTCTCTGATGCTGATACCGGAATTCTACCCTGCTTTTATAAAAAAGCTCGGTTTTCTGCGCACTTTAGTCGATAATAATTGAGTTAAAACCCAAGTTTACTTAAAAATTGCCAGGGTTCCAGCGAAAAGACGGGGTTTATAGGCTGTTTATCGTTACAGATAAGGTTTTTCTGCCTGGAAATGTTTTAGGCGCACCGTGGGTAATGTGCTTTAGGGGGCATTTTGATTATTCTCCGTTATCTGATTGGGGAGG
>CAZXTH010000455.1:2048-2597 GCA_964643585.1 uncultured Pseudoalteromonadaceae bacterium | reverse complement strand
CGCCGGTTTCTTCTGCCAACCTGATGAGCAGGGCTTCATCCAGATCCTGTGATGGGTTGACCAGGCGACTGCCAAAAATACTTTGCTGTACCATCTGTTCAGCGCCAACACCGACCGTATGTATTTTAACTCCGGCTGCTTTTGCCAGTTGCAGCGCTTCCAGCGGCTGGATATTGCCTGCTGTGTTTGCGCCATCGCTAAGCAGGATAAGCACTTTATTTGAGCTTTCGTAAGTATTGAGCCGTTTTACTGCCAGACCGATGGCTTCGCCGATAGCTGTTCGCTGACCGACCAGCCCCAGTACGCTTTCATTCAGCATCTGCTGTACGGTTTGCAGGTCGAAGGTCAAAGGCGTTTGCTGATAAGCTGCATCGGCAAAAAAGATTAAACCTATCCTGTCGCCCTGACGGCGGCGGATAAAATCGGTAACTACCGTTTTAACGGCATCCAGCCGGTTAATTGCAGTGCCACGCACTTCCATGTCGGCAATATTCATGGAGCCGGATAAATCAACGGCCAGCATGATATCGCAGCAAGGCCGCGATATCA
>CAZXTH010000455.1:0-2038 GCA_964643585.1 uncultured Pseudoalteromonadaceae bacterium | reverse complement strand
TCGCGGCCTTGCTGCGGCAGTTGTTGTACTTCTCCTAGCCAGCGGGGCTGAGTGGCAGCGGTAACCAGGCAGCACCATAGCAGCCCTGCAAGCAGGCTGGCCGGTGAAAAACCTGTAACCAGCCGTGATTGTTGCCCCGTTAGCCTGGCCAGCGCGGGTAAATGCAGTGTGGTACTTTGTTGCGGTTGTCTGCGACGAAACAGTAAAGGAAGCGGCAACAACAGAAACAGCCAGGGATAGCTGAAATCAAGCATGGCTGCCTCCGTTTTCTTGTACCGGAGCCGTGCGTATTGAACGACCATTAAATTGTTTCAGCCAGCGCGCGGCAAAATGATGAAACTGCTGTAGTGATGCTGTTGCCGGTTCAGGCCGGTATAACAGTTCACTGAGCGCAGGCAATGGTGTGTCTGGCAATTGTTGTTGTAAAAACTGCTGCCATTGTTCCGTGCTGGCACTGAGTATTTTCTGTTGCTCAGGATGATAATGCAGCACCAGCCGTTTCAGTAACTGATTAATGGTGGCCGGAGCATCTGCAGCCTGTAAATCAATATGGTTAAATAAATCCTGAGCTTGTCTGCGAGCGGCCAGAAAGCGCCAGCGACGGTAGAAAAACCAGCAGGTAGCAACCAGTAATATGATGATCAGCAGTGTCAATATCCACCAGCCAGGGGCAGGCAGGCTACTACTGAATTCCGGCTCGATGATATCTGCCAGATCGGCCAGAGGATTAAATGCATCAGCCATGGGGTCTTTTCTCCAGCCGGCGTTCCAGCTGTTGTAACAAGGGTTCAGCAGCGCTGACTTCGAGCCATTTACAGCCTGTTTGCTCCAGTTGGCGCTGTAGTTGTTGCATATAGTGCTGTTGCTGCTGCTGATAGCGTTGTTGCAGGTTTTTGCTGCCTAGTTCCAGCCAGCCGGTCTGCTGGCCATCGGTAACGGCAGCTTGCCCGTGGCCATTGTTTGGCAATGTAAGCTCCAGCGGATCGGTCAGCAAACAACAGGTGACTTCGTTGTGCAGGCGAATTGCACGCAGATGGCGTTGGCAGTCCTGATTAAAATTGCTGAAATCAGATAATACAAATAACAAGCTGCCGGGCCTGATTAACCGCCTGAGCTGGCTCAGTGCATCGGCCAGCATCAGTCCTTGCTTGTTTTCGGTTGTCTGATGCACTTCCTGCAAAGCATGAAAGTAACGCAACACAGCCTGAGAGCGGCTTTGTGGTTTTAGCTCCCGGTGATGTTGCTGGCTGAATACCAGTCCACCCAGTTTGTCGCCATGTTGTTTGACATGCCAGCCTATCAGGGCAGCAAGATGCGCAGCCTGTACGGATTTAAACAGCAACCCTGAACCAAAACGCATGCTGTTACCAAGGTCAGTCAGAATAAAGACCGGCCGTTCCTTTTCTTCCCGGAACAGCTTGGTATGTACCTTACCTGTGCGTGCGGTTACCCGCCAGTCTATGGTACGGACATCATCGCCGGGCTGGTAATGGCGTACTTCGTCAAACTCCATGCCCCGGCCTTTACTGCGGGCCAGATAAGTTCCTGCCAGTTTGCTCTGTATGGCCATGCCGGGAGTCAGGTCCAGCACTCTGGTATGGCGCTGGTACCACAGCAATTCAGCCAACCCCAGATTGACACCGTCGGCTGATGTTTGCTGTAACCACTGGCTGGCAGAAAAAGGTGCAGAATGTTGCTGTGTGATCATCAGGCAGCGGGCACCCGTTCCAGAATTTCAGTCAGTACGTCATCGGTACTGATACCCTCAGCTTCTGCGTTATAGGTCAGAATCAACCGGTGTCGCAGTACATTATGAAATACAGCCTGAATGTCGTCTGGTGTGACAAAGTCGCGGTTATGCAGCCAAGCTCGTGCTCTGGCACAACGCTCCAGAGCAATAGTGGCTCTTGGGCTGGCCCCATAACCAATCCAACTGGCCAGCTTGGCGCTGTAGGCACTGCTGTTACGGGTTGCCATAATTAACTGAACAATATAATGCTCAAGGCTTTCTGCCATATGCAGCTTCAGAATAGCTTTT
>CAZXTH010000454.1:0-2605 GCA_964643585.1 uncultured Pseudoalteromonadaceae bacterium | reverse complement strand
ACATAACACTCTCCTGATGTAACTGTTTCAGCGATAAAAAAGGCCCTGACGGGCCTTTTTGGTAAAACGGAAAATTATTTCTGTACCTTATCTGACTTCATATATTTGAAGAAGTCATTATCCGGTTGAACAACCAGAATATCCTCTTTGCCTTTAAAGCTGTTACGGTATGCCTCAAGGCTACGGACAAATGAGAAAAACTCAGCATTTTTGTTGTACGTGTCAGCATACACTTTGGCAGCTTCTGCATCACCCTGACCACGCACAGTACGTGAATTACGCTCTGCGTCTGCAACCATTACCGCCACACGTGCATCAACATCAGCGCGGATAATTTCAGCTTCTTCCATACCACGTGAACGGTGTTCACGCGCTACGGCCTGACGCTCTGCACGCATACGCGCAAAAATAGAGCTGCTGATTTCATCCGGCAGGTTAATTTGTTTAACCCGAACGTCAATCACTTCAATACCAAGCTCATTAGCAGCCTGACCAGCCTGAACCAGTGCGCTCTGCATTAATTGAGTACGTTCACCAGAGACAATTTCCTGGATGGTCCGGGTACCAAACTCCGTTCTCAAGCCGTTATTGATATACTGTTTAAGCAGCACTTCAGCTTGTGTTGTATTACCACCTGTTGACAGGAAATACGCACCAAAGTCTTTAATGCGCCATTTTACATAGCTGTCTACCAACAAGTCTTTTTTCTCTGCCGTTACAAAACGGTCTGCAGCATCGTCCAGCGTTTGTACCCGTGCATCCAGCTTGTGCACGTTTTCAATAACCGGTAATTTAAAATGCAGACCTGGTTCATACACAACTACCCGGCCTTCAGCATCACGCTGAATTTTACCAAACTGAATAACAATACCGCGCTGTCCTTCAGGCACAACAAACAATGCAGATACAAAGATGATGCCGACAACAACCACTAAAGCAATAATCAGGTTTTTCATCGCTTATCCTCTCCCACTGCTGCGTGTATTTGTGCTGCGGCCACTATCCTGGCGGGTAGATGAATTATCTGTACCTGAACGGGATGGTGGTAATACCGGTAAACCTGAATTACTGGCTGGGGTAGCTGGTGTACTGCTTCCCTGATTCAACATTTTATCCAGTGGCAGATACATAATATTATTGCCGTTTTTCACGTCCACCAGCACTTTGGAAGTACTGCTGTATACCTGTTCCATTGTTTCCAGATATAAGCGGTCGCGAGTTACCTGTGGTGCAGCAATATATTCAGGTAACAGACGCTCAAAGCGTGCAACTTCACCTTGTGCTTTCAACACAACCTGTTGTTTATAAGCTTCAGCTTCCTGCATTACACGGTTAACCTGGCCACGGGCACGGGGTTCGATTTCACGCGCATAAGCTTCAGCTTCTTTAACAAAACGTTCCTGATCTTCCTGTGCAGCGATTGCATCATCAAATGCATCGCGGACTTCTTCCGGAGGTCTTGCATCACGGAAGTTAACATCTACCAGAGCCAACCCCATTTTGTATGGCTGAATAATACTTTCCAGCTCCTGGCGGGTATTCTGCCGTACGACTTCACGGCCACGCGTCAGAACATCATCCATAATAGAATGACCAATAACATAACGCAGTGCAGCATCAGTTGCCTGCAATAAGCTGCGGTCAGCATCCATCACAGAGAAAAGATATTCACGGGCGCTGTAAACACGATACTGAATTTCAAACGTAACACGAACCAGGTTCTGGTCCTGAGTCAGCATGAAGCCGTCTGTTCTCAACGAGCGCACTTCCTGCACGTTTACCGGAATAACCGAATCAATAAAGGTTGGTTTCCAGTGAATACCTGCAGTAACTTCTGTGTGGTACTCACCAAAACGCAGAATCACACCGCGTTCTGCATCTTTTATGGTGTAGAAACCGCTGAATGCCCATACCAAAGCAGCAACGATCAATACCAGCAGAAACGCTGCGGAAGCGCCGCTGCCGCCAGAAGATGATTTATTACTGCCAAAGATTCCACCAAATTTTTTACCAAAGTTGCGGAATACTTCATCTAAATCGGGCGGGCCCTGATTACGACCACCTTGTTTCCAAGGGTCATTATTCTTGCCATTGTTGCCCGGCTCATTCCAAGCCATGCTTCACTCCATCTCAGATTATCATTTCGGGTTAATGTATCAAAAAACTGGGGCGCTGACGATATAGTTTTCCAGTTCGCCCTGACTCTGCTTGAGCAGACGCATCCACTGCTGCTCTGGCAGCTGCAGTTGTAACAGGCAATTTCCCTGTTCATCAAACTGCTCTTTACGAATATAGTGTTGTTGATGCAGATAAGCCCGCAACACGGCCTGTTGTGGCGGTAAATTCAATATCAGTTGCAGGTATCGCTCAGATAAAAGCTGACGAATCGCCTGCATCAATAAATCCAGTCCTTCACCGCTCAGAGCCGACACATAAACGGCCTGCGGCCGCGCTTGATCATCATAATCAATCCTCGGAGCAAGCCCTGCCTGATCAATTTTATTGAATACCACTAATTGTGGCAGATGATCGGCATCTATTTCTTTCAGAACTTCTGCAACCTGATGCATATTGTCATCGCGGCGGGGGTCCGATACATCGACAA
>CAZXTH010000453.1:0-2624 GCA_964643585.1 uncultured Pseudoalteromonadaceae bacterium | reverse complement strand
TTCACTGCTAAAGGCATGCAGGACATTCCGGTGCCGCGCGCGCTGACCACCGAGGAAGTACGCCAGACCGTCGTCGACTTCGCATTTGCCGCTCGCCGTGCGGTCGAGGCCGGCGCGGACGGCGTAGAAATCCACGGCGCGAACGCCTACCTGATCCAGCAGTTTTTCGCACCGAGCGCCAACACCCGTACCGACGAATATGGCGGCTCCATTGAGAACCGTGCCCGCATCGCCATCGAGATTGTGCAGGCCATCGTCAAGGAAATCGGCGCGGATCGCACAGCCATCCGCTTGTCGCCCTGCACGATGATGTGGGGTATCGACGAAGGCGAGGAAGGCCCGGACTTGTACCGCTATATGGTCAGAGAACTCGACAAGCTGGGGTTGGCCTATGTGCATGTGATGCACCAAGGCAATGAACCGTTGCTGGCCGACATTCGCAAGCTCTGGAAGGGCAGGTTGATCCTGAACCGTCCCGGCCGTCCGCGCGAGCAGGTCGGCAGCGATGTGGCATCAGGTCTCGCCGAACTGGAGGCTTACGGCTCGATGGTGTTGGCAAACCCAGATTTTGTCGAACGCCTCAAGACCAATGCGCCGATGAACAACGCGGACCGTGGCGGCTTCTTTGGCGGTGGCGCACAAGGTTACACAGATTACCCGAGCCTTGCCGGGTTGGCGGCAAGCGCATGAGAGCGAAGCGCTATCACCTCGGACTGATTGCATTGCACTGGGTTCTGGCGATCCTAGTGCTAATTGAGCTGACGCTGGGAAGCACCTTTCTCACGCACACCGCCAACGATGTGCCTGAGAAGCTGATGGCGCTGCGCAACCACATGATCGCCGGCATCTTGATCCTGATCCTCACCGTCATCCGGCTGCTGGTTCGGCTGAAAACCACGCACCCCGCGCCCGCCTATGGTGAGCACGCCTTGCTCAACCGCTTTACAGAACTAGGGCATTACACGCTCTATCTGTTGCCGCTCGTGATGAGCATTAGCGGACTGGTGATTGCCGCACAGAGCGATTTACCCCGCATCGTGTTCGAGGGCCTCGGGCACTTGCCTGCGAGCTTTGAAGGCCTTGCCGCCCGGGCGGTGCACGGCATTGCGGGAACGCTGCTGATCCTGCTGGTTGCTGGGCACGTCTTGGCCGCCTTGTACCACCACTTCATCCGAAAGGATGGCCTGTTGAATCGCATGTGGCCTAGCCGCAAGTAACTGAGACATACAAGGAGTCTTTCATGAGCGTCATCGCGCCGCTACAACGCGCCAACTACGGCAGCCACTTCCGAGCACTCGGCCTGCGCGGCGTTGCTGCGTTAATAGATCCTTTCATTGGTGTCGATCATGCTTGGATGAGTGCACCGACTTTTCCACCGCACCCCCATTCTGGCTTCTCGGCGGTGTCATACCTTTTCCTCGATTCGGAAACAGGCATCACCAACCGCGACAGCATCGGCACCCACAACCTGATCCGGCCCGGCGGGCTGCACTGGACTACCGCTGGGCGCGGCGTCGTACATGAAGAAGTCCCGGCGGAAACAGGCAAGACCGTCCACTCGCTGCAAATCTTCGTTGATCTGCCGCCGGAGTGCAGAAACGTCGAGCCGTTCCCGCTGATGCTGGAACCGCAAGATGTGCCAGTGGTGCAGTTGCCGGGCGCGAAGGTGCGCGTGCCTCTTGGCAGCTTCGCGGAAGCTCGCTCCCCGCTGACACCGCCGACCGACGTGACGATGCTGGATATATCGCTGGAAGAAGGGACCGAACTGACTGTGCCTATCGAAGCAGGTCATGCCGCCTTTGTCATGCCGATCTTCGGCACGGCAAGCGTTGATGGTCAGAACTTTGATCACAACGACCTTCGGCTGCCGGTCTTTTCCGCGCTAAAGATTCCGCAGGCCATCACCCTTCAGGCCCTCCACGGCAGCGCCAAGGTCATGCTCTTTTCGGGCCGTCCGCTGCATTCCACTGCAACCTGACCTCAAAGGAGTTTCACCATGCCTTACGAACGATTCACCGGCGAAAACGCCGCCATGCTGTTGATCGACCACCAAGTTGGCACGATGGGCTGGGCCACGTCCATGCCTTTCGAGGAATTGAAGCGCAACGCGCTGATGCTCGCCAAGACCGCGAAGATTCTTAATATGCCGGTCGTTCTGACTTCGAGCATGGAGGAGGCTGCACAAGGGCCGCTGCTCCCTGAACTGGAAATCATCCTGCCCGACGCATTTGCCGCCCGCATCAAGCGCCTCGGCATCGTCAATGCGATGGATGATGAAAATTTCGCCGCCGCAGTCAAGGCCACTGGTCGCAAGAAGCTCATCATCGCTGGCGTGACCAACGACGTTTGCACGGTCTATCCCGCCCTCAGCCTCGTGAGCGATGGATTCGAGGTGCAAGTGGTCGCCGATGCTGGCGCGTCTCCCAGCGAGTTCGGCGACGACATGGCCCTGCGCCGCATGGAGAAGAACGGCGCAACGCTGACCAGCACCAATCAGGTGATTGCCGAGCTGGCAGGCAATTGGGCCACACCGGAAGGTACGCAGATCGTCAACGAAGTCGTGATGCCTGCCTGGCAGGGCTGATGAATCGCTGAAATCCCTTGGGCTAAATGCGCCAGCTATA
>CAZXTH010000452.1:0-2638 GCA_964643585.1 uncultured Pseudoalteromonadaceae bacterium | reverse complement strand
GCTTGCTGGCAGAGCTGGTGATGGTGCTTAGTGGTGCGATCAGCTTCAGCGGCAGCAACCTGCTGCCTGTCTGGTTAATATTGCTGTGGCTGGGGTTTACCGCGATGGCGCTGGTGGTATTCCCGCTGTTTCAGCAGCGCTATCTGCTGGCGGCATTGGCTGGCATGATTATGGGCCCGGTGACCTATCTGGCCGGTATTGGTCTGGGAGCGGCACAAACCAGTATCAGCCTGTGGTGGCTGGCAGGCATTTATGGTGTGCTTTGGGCCGCCCTGATGGTGCTGATTGTCTGGCTGTTCGGGAAATATGCCTAAGAAGGGTAAAGCAGCAGCTTATTTTTGCAGGAATCAGCTTATTCTAAGCTAACCGTTGAAGGCAGGGATGCCTGAACCGAGCCTACAGGGAGGTATTTACGGCGTGTTAGCGTGAGTAAGGTGATGGATGTGGAACTTTAATTGAGTTTTTTGTAATCACAAACGAGCAAGATGATGCCTGATAAAACATTAGCCGTGGTGCTGACTATTTTATTCCTGCTGTTGCCTGGTTATAGCAATGCCGCCGGATGCTGGCCACAGGTAACAGCGCCATTACAACAGGTCGGGCAAACCCGGCTGAAAGTACTGTTATTCCGGGTCTATGACGCCGTGTTGTATACCGATAGCGGTGAATATCCGGCCGCCACAGCGGTGGCGCTCAGTCTTAACTATTTACGCAATATCCGCGCCTCGCAGTTGCTGGATAACACCCAAGAACAGTGGCAGAAGCTGGGGTTTGACAATACAGAGCAGCAACAGCAGTGGCTGGCACAATTAGCGCAAATCTGGCCGGATGTGCAGCGTGGGGATTGCCTGCTGGCATATTCACCTGATGGTCAGTCAGTGCATTTTTACCATGCTGACGGTTTGCTGGGCAAAATAGAACATCCGCTTTTCTATCAGCAATTTTTTGCTATCTGGCTGAGTGAGAAATCCAGCTACCGGCGCAACCGGGATGAACTGACAGGAGCAGGGAAATGACATTACAGAGGATACTGGTAGTTACACTGGTACTGTTACTGACAGCTTGCTCAGCAGGCATAAAAGAGTTTGAAGGCACAGGCCCGGCATTGCAGCTGGAGCAATTCTTTAATGGCCCGCTGGTAGCACACGGTATGGTGCAAAGCCGCTCAGGTAAAGTGACCGGACGTTTTAAAGCAGTAATGACCGGGCGCTGGCAGGGTAATGAAGGCGTACTGGAAGAAGATTTCTACTGGGACGACGGTCGGCATGAACAACGTATCTGGTATTTAACCAAAACCGCAACCAACCGCTACGAAGGCCGGGCGGCTGATGTCGTGGGTGTCGCCGTTGGTACGACTGCTGGCCATGCACTGAACTGGCAGTATCAGTTAAATGTAAAAACAGCAGAGCGTGAACTTACCGTAACGCTGGATGACTGGATGTACCTGCTGGATGAAAACCGGATGCTGAACCGCACTAAAATGACCTACTTTGGTTTTCATGTTGGTGATATTACGCTTTATATTGAAAAGCATCATGCAGAGCCATGATGCTTTTTGCTATCTGAAAGCCGTATGCCGTTACTCTTCAATAATCAGTGGCCGCAGTAGTTGAAACAGCTCGCGGTAGTATTTCGGTGGCTGCTGTTTTTCCTGCTCTTTCTTAGCATTACGGATTAGCTGGCGCAGTTGCTGGGCGTCGACATCCGGATAGGCAGTAATAAACTCTGTGACGGCATCATTGTCAGCCAGCAGGCGGTCACGCCAGTTTTCGACTTTATGGAACTGCCGGGTGGCGGCCTGGTTGGTGTTACGGATCAGCGCCAGAGCATTTTCAATCGGCTCCAGATCACGGGTGCGCATCAGTTTGCCGATAAACTGGATATGGCGGCGCAGTGCTTCATGTTTTTTGCTGAGCTTGTCTGCCAGAGCCAGTGCATCTTTCAGCTCGTCGTCCAGCGGAATACGCTCACGGGATGCCGGGCTTAATGCTATCAGTTCTTCACCAATGGCCTGTAAGGCATGCATCTCACGTTTTACCTGGCTTTTACTGATGGCGTCTGGCTGTTCCAGCCATTTACTGTCGCCGTATTTAAACTCTGTCATGGCTTTTGCCTTTTAATAAAATAATTGCGTTTAGTATATCACTAAACCTGCTCTGGCTTGCAGCAGCTATCAGCAGACTATGATAAGCTTGGCAAAAATGTTTGATGAATAATCTGTTATGAGCGAAACGAACAGCAGTATCTGGCAAGAAATCGATGAAGTAAAACAGGCGGTAGCCGAAGTACTGGCTCATGCCAGGAAGCTTGGAGCCAGCAGTGCCGAGGCGTCGATGAGCCGCACCCGTGGCCTGAGTGTTGAAACCCGCCACGGTGAAGTGGAAACAGTAGAGTTTAATCAGGATGGTGGCCTGGGGATCAGCCTGTATTTCGGCCAGCGTAAAGGTTCTGCGTCTACGGCTGATTTAAGCCCGCAGGCATTGCAACGTGCAGTAGAAGCTGCCGCCGATATTGCCCGTTATACCTCTGAAGATCCTTATTCCGGTATTGCCGAAGCCGGCTGGCTGGAGATGTCTCCGCCAGAGCTGGATTTGTATCATCCGCAAAGTATTGATACTGAACAGGCGATTATCTTATG
>CAZXTH010000451.1:0-2645 GCA_964643585.1 uncultured Pseudoalteromonadaceae bacterium | reverse complement strand
GGCGTGAAATTATTACCTGACACCCTGAAAAAGCATGATGATGGTTTATATAACAGCCCGGGTTATCAGCGGCTACGCAAGCTGATTAGCTATTGTGTGGCACACCGTAAAAAAGTGGTTGCGGCAACCGTTATGCTGCTGGTGTTGTCTGTGCTTGGCATGGCAGGCCCGGTGAAGAAGCAGTTTTTCCCCAGTTCAGACCGGCCAGAAATTCTGGTGAATGTGTATCTGCCAAAAGGCAGTGCATTCAGCCAGACCGATGCTACGGTTCGCCAACTGGAAGCTTTGCTGAAAGAGCAATCCGGAGTGCGTTCACTTGCAGCCTATATTGGTGGCGGCGCGCCCCGTTTCTTTATTTCGCTTAATCCTGAACAACCGGATTCTGCTTTTGCTGAACTGGTGGTTGTCGCAGAGGATGTTACAGCCCGCGAGAAACTGATTAGCTTTCTGGAACAGGAAATTGCCGCGGGTGCTTTCCCGCAGGCCCGGGTGAATGTTAAACGTATTCTGTATGGTCCTCCGGTAAAATGGCCGGTTAGCTTTCGTATCCTGGGCCCGGATATGAACGAACTACGGCGACTTGGGCATGAGGTTCGCAAAGTGATGGAACAGCATCCCGGTACTCGTGATGTACACCTGGATTGGGATGAGCGCGCTGCGGTAATGTACCTGAACATGGACCCACAGGCCTTACAGCTGATGGGGCTGACCCCGCGTGATGTTGCTCAACAGTTACAGGTACAGCTTGATGGCGCCAGAGTAGGAGAATCCCGGCAGGATATCCGTACCGTGGCTATTTATGCCCGTGGCGATACCCGGAGTCTGGATGGCCTGAAAACGCTGGAAATTAAAAATCAGGATGGCCGTAAGGTTCCGTTAATGCAGCTGGCTGAGCTGGAAGTCAGGTTTGAAGAGCCGGTGATCAGGCGCTATAACCGCGAGCCAGTGATGGGGGTTCAGGCTGAAGTGGTCGCCAATGTGCAGGCGCCAGATGTTGAAACCGAGCTATGGCGGCAACTGGCTGATTTCCGGGCGGCATTACCGCATGGTTATTCAATGGAAATCAGTGGCACCATTGAACAATCGGGTAAAGCTAACGAATCAATTGAAAAGCTTGGTCCGGTGATGATTGTGCTGATGCTGATTTTTATTATGCTGCAAATGCGCTCGTTCTCCGGCACCTTTATGGTACTGGCGACAGCTCCGCTCGGGCTGATTGGCGCTGTTGCTGCCTTGTTGTTGTTTAATCAGCCATTCGGGTTTGTAGCTCTTTTGGGATTAATTGGCCTGGCGGGTATTCTGATGCGTAATACGCTGATCCTGACACAACAGGTTTCTGACAATATGCATCAGCAAATGCCAATGGCGGATGCCATTATTGAAGCAGCGGTGCACCGGGCAAGACCGGTTATTCTGACAGCGCTTGCCGCAGCGTTTGCTTTCGTGCCGCTGGCGCTGGATGGTTTCTGGGGGCCGCTGGCCTATGTACTGATTGGCGGCGTTATTGCCGGTACTGTGATTACACTGCTGTTTGTTCCGGCATTGTATGCGTTGTGGTTCAGAGCGAAATCGTGAAAGGTTAAAGCATTCATCACCTTACTTACGCTAACACGCCGTAAACCCATCCATGGGGGCTCGGTTCTGCCCATCCAGGGCTTCAACGGTTAGCTTAAAGTAAGCTGATTTCTGCTTAAATGAATTATATCCTTCCTAGGGATCCGGTAATGGCTCGATATGGGTGGTAAGTTGTATTCCCTGTTGAGCTAGTGCCTGTTCTGCTTCATCAGCCAACTGATGCGCATGGGCAACGGTCCAGTGCCCAGGCACATGTAAATCGGCATGAGCAAAGCGTAACGTAGCAGCGGCACGGGTACGCAGATTGGTAAATGTAACACCCTCAGACTGATACTGGCTGAGGGTGTTTTCAATATCGCTGATAATGTTGGCTGGTAACGCCGGGTCGAGCAGTCCGTTAACAGATCGGTATAGCAGGCGACTGCCTTCATACAGAATATGTAATGCCACAACGATTGCAATTGCCGGGTCCAACCAGTACTGGCCGGTGGCTGCAGCCAGTAATACACCCACCACGATGCCGGCCGTGGTCCATACATCGGCCATTAAGTGTTTACCATCGCCTTCCAATGCCGGAGAGTTATGCCGCATACTGCCAGTCAGCAGCAAACGGGCCATCCAGAAATTAACCAGACTGGCAATAACGGTCAGGATTGTCCCTGCTCCCAGACCTTCCAGTGGTTGAGGGTTTAGCAGCCGTTCGGTTGCCGCAATAAAAATGGCAATAGCGGCAAGAAAAATCATCCCGCCTTCAAATGCAGCAGATAAATATTCCGCTTTGCTATGCCCATAAGGGTGGCTGTCATCAGCCGGTCGCTGGGCTATTGTGATCATCAGCAGCGCAAATACTGCCCCCGCCAGATTGACTACCGATTCCAGTGCATCAGATAAGTAACCCACAGAACCTGTCAGATACCAGGCCAGTGTTTTCAGGCCCATGGTGAGCAACGCTGCTATCAGCGAAAGAACCAGTAACTTCCGTGGAGAAAAGTGGCGCATCCGGGATTCCTGCTAGGCGACAAGTTGTTTTATTAAAGAATTCAGTATGTCATATTTTTGCCATAGCCCGT
>CAZXTH010000450.1:0-2656 GCA_964643585.1 uncultured Pseudoalteromonadaceae bacterium | reverse complement strand
AATGCTGGAACAGTTGCCAACACTGAATAGTCAATTACGTGATCCTGAGTCAGAAGACCCGCAACAACCGTCTTATGCCCAGAATATTCACCGTTCTATGAAACCTGAGATTTTTATAGCTGTAGGTATCTGTACTCACTTAGGTTGTTCTCCTACTTATCTTCGTGGTGATTTTGCTGCTCAGGTCTCTGGTGTGGAATCAGGTTTCTTCTGCCCATGTCATGGTTCTACCTACGATATGGCAGGCAGGGTTTTCTCTGGTGTTCCAGCCCCTAAAAACCTTCAGATTCCGCCGCATATGTTCATCGATGACAACACCATATTAATTGGTGAAGACGAGGGAGCAGCCTGATGTTTAAAAATATTATGAGCTGGATCGAATACCGGCTGCCTTTCATGGAGAAAATGAATCTCCATGTTATGCAGTATCCGGCACCTAAAAACTTTAATTTCTGGTACTTCTTTGGTTCGCTGGCCATTTTAGTACTGGTTAACCAGATCCTGACCGGTATCTGGTTAACGATGAATTACAACCCTACGGCCGAAGGCGCATTTGCATCAATAGAATACATTATGCGCGATGTTGATTACGGCTGGTTACTACGCTATATGCACTCTACCGGTGCTTCAGCTTTCTTCGTTGTTGTTTATCTGCACATGTTGCGTGGCATGATGTACGGTTCATACCAGAAGCCTCGTGAGTTGCTGTGGATTTTCGGTATGTTGATTTTCCTGGTACTGATGGCTGAAGCCTTTATGGGATATTTGCTACCATGGGGGCAAATGTCGTTCTGGGGGGCTCAGGTTATTATTTCCATCTTTGGGGTTATACCAGGGATAGGTGAAGATTTAACTCTGTGGATTCGCGGTGACTATGTTATTTCCGGGGCCACACTGAACCGTTTCTTTGCGTTGCATGTTATTGCATTGCCGCTGGTACTGGTTATTCTGGTATTCTTGCACATTATGGCGCTGCATGAAGTGGGCTCCAACAACCCTGACGGTATCGAAGTCAAGCGTCCAAATGACGGTTCTATCGAACAAACCGAAGCGGACAAGAAATTTACTTTCCACGAATACTTCACCAAAGGTGGTAAGAAAATTATCGTTGATGCGATTCCATTTCACCCTTATTACACTGTCAAAGACATGGTTGGTGTTGCTGGCTTCCTGCTGGTATTTGCTTGGGTTATTTTCTTTATGCCTGAAGGCGGTGGTTTCTTCCTTGAGCCGCCAAACTTTGAAGCAGCTAACCCGCTGAAAACACCTGAGCATATTGCTCCTGTATGGTACTTCACTCCATTCTATGCAATCTTACGTGCCGTTCCTGACCAGTTGTTCGGTGCTATTTTTATGTTTCTTGCCATTGTAGCCCTGGCATTACTGCCATGGATTGACCGCGGTACAGTGCGTTCTGTCAGATACCGTAGTTCACTGCATAAATGGAACCTGATTATTTTCTGCATCAGCTTCATTGCTCTGGGTGTTCTTGGTGTGTTGCCTGCTACGCCGTTTTACACGCTGTTAGCCCGTATTTTCTCTTTCACTTATTTTGGTTTCTTCATCCTGCTGTGGTTCTACAGTAAAAATGAAAAAACCAAGCCTTTACCAGTGAGGTTAACCTGATGAAAAAGCTACTTTCAGTTGTTGCATTATTAGCGTCATCACTGGCAATGGCTGCAGGCCCAACAGTTCCACTGGATAAAGCACCAATCAATCTGCATGACAAAGCGTCATTACAGAGCGGTGCCCGTACATTCCAGAACTATTGTCTGGGCTGCCACCAGATGCAGTATCAGCGTTATTCACGTACTTTCCGTGATCTTGATATCCCGGACGATGTAGGTATGGAAAACCTGATGTTCACCGGTGAAAAAGTAGGTGATCATATTACCAACAATATGGCATTGAAAGATGGTGAGAAATGGTTTGGTGCTGCACCACCGGATCTAACCAACGTTGCCCGTGTGCGTGGTCCTGATTGGCTGTATACGTATCTGCGTAGTTTTTATGCAGATCCATCACGTCCATTTGGAGTGAACAACGATGTGTTCCCAATGGTTGGTATGCCGCATGTTTTGCAAGAATTACAAGGCGTACCTTATAAAGCCTATGAAACCAGATTGGTTGATGGTGAACAAAAAGAAGTTTACGTTGGCCTCAGAACTGACGGCACTGGAGAGTTAAGTCCGGAAGAATACGACAAAGTTGTCGCAGATCTGGTAAACTACCTCGAATATGTTGGTGAGCCAACCAAGCTTGAAGCTCGTGCTTTAGGTGTAAAAGTGATGATTTTTCTGGTTATCTTCTTCATCTTCACTTATCTGTTGAAGAAAGAATACTGGAAAGATGTTCATTAATTACCTGATGTAACTGAGTTATTTTGCAGGGGCCTTCGTGCCCCTTTGCCGTTTTTTATTTAACCGGAGGAATGCATGGCAATCACTGCCAATAAACGTCCAGTAATGACTTTGTTTTCAGCTGCTGATGATATGTTCAGCCACCAGGTACGGATTGTACTTGCTGAGAAAGGCGTCACTGTAGATATTCTTCAGGTCACACAAGACAACCTGCCGGAAGATCTGTACGAAGTTAATCCTTATGGCAGTTTGCCAACATTGCTGGACCGTGAGCTGGCGCTCTATCAGGCTGATAT
>CAZXTH010000449.1:0-2659 GCA_964643585.1 uncultured Pseudoalteromonadaceae bacterium | reverse complement strand
CTCCCAGCCACTGGTGTCTATAGGTTTACTTGGTCTCTTCTTCGGTTCGTCTTTGACATTGAAGTCAGATGTTGAGCTCACAAGTTCATCCTGTTTCTCAGTAGCCAAAGTTTTTGCACGCATCGAGTCTTCGACATACCTTGCAGCTTTAGATGTTCGACCTGTGCGTTTTGATGATCGTGCTTTTGCTGAAAAAGCCTCGTCAACTAACTGGTGAATACGACTATTGGCTTCTTGAATATCGTCATCGCAATAGCTACCTCCAACCTCTTGTCTGGCAGCTATACAGTTGATCTTGTGCTGATGGAGAGTCACTGAAGAAGCGTACTCAAATTTAACTGCCGGCACTTTGAGAAAGCACTTCGTCAGTTGATTGGAAACATAGATGTATCCCAGATTCTCTGGATCTACCTTAAATACAACCTGATGATCACCAACTCGCGCCCGGAGCTCAGCCAATGCATGACTGGAGTAACGAAGGTGCCTGAACGTCACTCCATCCCGCCGCAACTGACCGCTAAGCGTCCGACAGAAAATCAGATTCAAATCTTCAACATCGTACTCAGTTTGAACAGGAGCAAATTTTTCTAATGCATTCATCCATTTAAGGTTTGGAATGCGGTCCCGTTTAGAATTAGGGCCAGCCTGGTGCACGTCACAAATCCAGATATGAATAATCTGCAGCAACCTATCCATATCAACCACGGCATTGCTCGCAGGAGCATAATCCTCTGTGCCTTTTAATGCAGCCAAGGTATGACCTGGTTGTGCGCGCAGCAACTTAGTGTTTTCCTTACCAAAATATCGCTCAACGATTGGCTTAAGATAGGGTGTCGCAGTTGGATTCTTACC
This sequence comes from uncultured Pseudoalteromonadaceae bacterium, assembly GCA_964643585.1. GTDB lineage: Bacteria > Pseudomonadota > Gammaproteobacteria > Enterobacterales > Alteromonadaceae > Alishewanella. Next base: position 1,807 of record CAZXTH010000449.1, on the reverse strand, counting down.
TGAATTAATCAGCAGCTTGCCTAATACCAACTTGAAATCCTTATCATCGAACTCTTTGCCGTTGTCCGATACAATGAGCTCAGGCTTACCGAAGCAGAGCCATGGCTTTTTAACGGCTGGATAACTGCTTAAAACATATTCTTTAGGTAACAAAGCATGCTTTAACGCCCTGGCAACAGCGACAAAACTTGGTGGTGTGAACCCAATATAAAACCCCAGAACAGAGCGCGAATGCACATCACAGAGTGTCGTAATCCAAGGCCGGCCGAGCGTTATAAAGCTTTCCTTCTCGACCACAAAAAAATCTAGCTTGGTGTGGTCAATTTCAACCCGCTCCAGGAGACGGTTTGTTTTTACCATTTCACCAATGTGTTTGAACTCCTTGTTCGCCTTAAATTTGCCTTTGCATTTTACTGCCATATCGTACGGCGAAATTTTTTTGAAGCGCGCCCAGAATGTTTGAATTGAAGGCGCCCGAAGTTTTAAAACGGACTTTTGGTTAAACTGGAATACCAAATGCTGGAGATAACTGTAAGCGCTGGACACTGCGCCTGATTTGGTGTCCTTAATTCTGTCTAGCGCTTGCTGGATTAGTTCTTCCATTTCTGGATTTAGTCTGTTGCTTTTATTGCCACGGCCGCCGCTGTTTGGGGTTAACGCTTTAATTGACCTTCCAGACTCTTGGTAAACTTTAGCCCAGCGCCGGATAGTAGATATTGAGGGAGTTTGCGCCGCAAACTCAGACTCAAGTTCAGGGAGAATAGCTTTCAGACGCTGCTCAGAAAAAACGCCATGACAAAGCTCCGTAACTTTACTGAGCACTCTCCAGCGGAACACTGCTTGTTTACGCTCCCGCTCTGGCAAAGCGTCAAGATGTTCATATGATTCGGTTTCATCCAGGCACTGTTTTACTTCAGCAAGAAACGCCTCTTCCGATACGTCATAGGTCACATCTACGGGTACCGGGAAAAGTTGCTCGAACACGTTAGCCATGATTTGCCCCCGCAAAGATGGTGTCAGATTTCAGCTCAGCATAAAGCGGAAACGACACCAGTTTCTTAGCTACCAAGTTCAGCAGTAAGACTGTAGTAATGTTTTCTGGTGTTTTAATTCCCGTAGATATGTCGCTCAGTGGCTTGGAGCCACAGATAAGAAGTGAGAGAATTTGCTTCTGTTTTTCGGTTACGTCTTCATGTGTCATATACCGATGAACCAGCTTCAGGTTTTCCGCCATCTGGCCACGCATAAGTTGCCTGTCAGTGACCAGCTCTAAACTAAGACCTCTTTCATCAAACGCCTTTTGTAACAGTGCCCACTTTTGTCTAAACTTATCGGTGAGAGCAATACTGTAGGGTTTGATTTCGAAATATACTTCCCGCTGATCGTTCAGACGAACTAAAAAGTCAGGAGTGTAGATAAGTGGCCGATTGTTGTTTTCTTGCGAAAAGGCAAAACGCTGAGGCTGGGCTTCGAAATCTATGACCTGAGTGGAAAACTCAAAGTAATGGCAAGCGATGAATTCGTTATAACCTTCGACGGTGATTGGGTCTGGCTTGTGGCAGGAGACAAACCTGAAAATATTGGTTACTGCAGATTTAGTAATTTTTCGTTTTTGCACGCCCAGTCACTTTCGTAACAAAGTTACATAAGCGTGGCAGATAATGACAAAAGCGCAAGTTATGCTTAAAAAAGTTCAACTTATGCTTAAAACGACAAACAAAAACGCAAAAACCGCCGAAATGGCGGTTTTGTCGTTTATGGCGCACCCGATAGGATTCGAACCTATGACCTCTGCCTCCGGAGGGCA
>CAZXTH010000448.1:0-2664 GCA_964643585.1 uncultured Pseudoalteromonadaceae bacterium | reverse complement strand
GCAATGCCAGACTTACTGGCTTCATCGCTGATATTAATTTGCAGCAACACTTTTAAAGGTGCTAATCCGGCCGGGCGCTGGGCCGACAGTCGTTCAGCAATTTTAAGCCGGTCTATACTGTGTACCCAACTGGCATTTTGTGCAACTAACCGGGTTTTATTGGATTGCAGCGGGCCGATAAAATGCCATTCCAGCTGAGGTAGTGTTATCAGCTGAGACGCTTTTTCTGCCAGTTCCTGAGGGTAATTTTCTCCAAATGCCCGTTGCCCATACTGATAAGCTGTTTCGATATCTGTGGCAGGCCGGGTTTTACTGACGGCAATCAGTTGTACGCTGCCAGTGGCTTTACCGGCTGCTGTTGTATGCTCTGCCATTTGCAGATGGGCGATTCTGAGCTGTTCTGCTATGTTGTTATTCATAAATCTCAATGTTGTCAGCAGGCTGTAGAGATGAATATTACCGAATTATTAGCGTTTAGTGTGCAACATCGTGCTTCTGATTTGCATCTTTCTGCGGGTTCTGCTCCGTTTATCAGGGTTGATGGGGAAATCCGCCGTTTAAATGTACCAGCGCAAAGCCAGCAGGAAGTCAGCGCGCTATTACAACAGGTTATGAGCGAGCAGCAATTTTCGGTTTTTCAGCAACAGGCCGAGGCTGATCTGGCTTTTGATAAAGCCGGGCTGGGGCGTTTCCGGGTTAACGTATTTAAGCAGCAGCGGGGAATTGCTGCCGTATTCCGGCTTATTCCTGCAGCGATTCCTTCACTGGAGGCCTTGCATGCTCCGGAGATCTTACGGAGAGTTGCAGATAGTCCGCGAGGACTGGTTTTGGTTACCGGGCCGACCGGCTCCGGGAAAAGTACCACGTTGGCAGCTATGCTTGATTATATTAACAGTCAGCGGCACAAGCATATTCTGACAATTGAGGACCCGGTAGAGTTTCTGCATCAGAATAAACTCAGCCTGATTAGTCAGCGGCAATTACATACTGACACGCACAGTTTCAGCCAGGCATTGCGGGCGGCATTGCGCGAAGATCCGGATGTGATTATGGTAGGGGAGTTAAGGGATGCAGAAACAATAAGACTGGCACTGACGGCTGCAGAAACCGGCCATCTGGTGCTGGCAAGTTTGCATACAGCCTCTGCTGCCAGAACGGTTGACCGGATCACCGATATTTTTGCGCCGGAAGAAAAACTGCTGGTCAGAACCATGCTGGCAGAATCGTTGTATGCCGTTGTCAGCCAAGCACTATTACAACGGATTGGTGGCGGGCGGATTGCCGCTTATGAAGTTATGCTGGCTACACCAGCGGTACGTAATTTAATCCGGGAGGATAAAACAGCCCAGTTGGTTTCTGTGATGCAAACAGGTATGACTCAGGGGATGCAAACACTGGATCAGGCGTTACAGCAACTGGTTAAGACAGGACAGATTACTCAGCAACAGGCTGCGGAGCAGGCACAGGACCGCCGTCTGTTTATACAGGAGCGGTTATGAGTATTTCAGCCATTATGGCCCATAAAGTGATTACCACGACTGAAGACGAAAATCTGGCGGTACTGCGGCAGCTGTTTATCAGCTCTAAACGTCAGCATATCCCGGTGACTGACAGCAGTAACCGGCTGATCGGTATCGTATCGATAAAAGATTATTTTAAATTACTGGGGCCGGTAGAAGATGCTGCATCTGATATGACAGTCGGCTTGTTTATGCAGAACCGTAAGGTCAGGCAGATCATGACCAGCCCGGTGATCACCATAACCAGTGATGTCAGCCTTAAAGCCGCTGCGGCGTTATTGGTTGCAAATAATATCGGCTGCCTGCCGGTGGTTGATAAGCAACAGCATTTACTTGGAATTGTTTCCTGGAAAGATATTATGCGTGCAGCGCTGGGTAAAACAGGTCAGGATAGCCGCAGCGAGACCGTTTCCTGATAGCTGTTTGGGCTATAACTGAGTAAAATAACCAGCTGAAATCATTTTATTTTCTCAGGAGTCACATGAGTGCCGTTTCAGCCAGAGTGCTGCTGTTTTCTGTTGCCAGTGTTCTGCTGGCGATGATAACCATTCAGTCCGGTGCTTCGCTGGCCAAACAATTATTTCCGGTGATCGGGCCAGAGGGCACTACAGCATTGCGGCTGGGGTTTTCTGCTTTGGTGTTGTGGCTGGTATTCCGCCCATGGCGTGCTTTGCCCCAGGGGCGTCGCAACTGGCTGGCGATAGTGATCTATGGCTGTTGCCTTGGTGGTATGAACATCCTGTTTTACCTGTCTATTGCCCGTATTCCTCTGGGGATTGCGGTGGCACTTGAGTTTACCGGGCCACTGACTGTGGCGTTATTGTCCTCGCGCCGCAGGCAGGATTTATTCTGGGTTGCCTGTGCCATTGCAGGTATTTTGTTGCTGATGCCGGATATGCGTGGCGAAGGCTCACTGGATTTAACCGGAGTATTATTGGCTCTTGGCGCCGGAGCCTGTTGGGCTGGTTATATTCTGTTTGGTAAACGTACCGGAAATCAGTCTTCCGGCGGTATTACTGTTGCGCTTGGTATGACCGTCGCAGCAGCGTTTCTGGTTCCTGCTGGCCTTATGAGCCAAGGGCTGGCTATTTTTAGCTGGGAAGTGCTGCCGTTGGGTTTTATGGTAGCAATGATGTCCAGCGCT
>CAZXTH010000447.1:0-2681 GCA_964643585.1 uncultured Pseudoalteromonadaceae bacterium | reverse complement strand
CAACATTAAAAACGCAGCTGGATACCGCACAGAAGAAACAGAGTGTGGCTCAGACAGAGCAGCAGATTGCTATTTTCAGTGGCGCCGATGAATGGCAAACGGTAAAAATGGTGGCGGAGAATACGCTGAAAGCCCATCCGGATAATCAGATTGCACAACGCGCTGCACTACAGGCTAACCAGATTTTGCAGGCTGAACAGCGACTTGACGGTTATATCGGTGCGCCACAACGTCTTAGCGATGACAATATCCGGCAGCGGGCAACTGAAGCCATTGCGCAAGCGCAAACATTATCCGGCAGCAGCAACAGGTTAAACCTGAAAATAACGCAGTTACAAGGGCTAATGACCACTCAGAACCAGCAGATACAGGTTATCGTGAAAAGTGATAACCGCACCTTGATCAAAGTGCTGGGGGTAGGTGTGGTTGGTGAGGTGACCGAAAAAAGTATTACGCTGGCACCGGGCACTTACCGTTTTGAAGGCAGCCGTCAAGGGTATCGTTCTGAAATGATGACAGTGGTACTGGATGGCTCAGAGTCTCCTGTTGTGGTGCAGTTGCAGTGTCAGACCAGAGTTTAACAGGGAGTGAGCAGTGAATCAGATAGACGCGTCTATTACGTCAGATAAACGAAAACATAAGGTTGTGGTACTGGCTGGCTTTTCTATGCTGGCAACCATACTGGTGTGCTACGTTATCTGGTTGTTTTTATTCAAAGGGTTTATTGTCACTGTGTTGCCTGCTCAGGCTGCACCGCATGCGCATTTTTCTGTGACAGCCGGTACGGGGTTTTTCATTGAAAACAAACTCTATATGCTGGGCAGCGATGTGAACATCAGCGTCGGTGCCGATAAATTTGAACCGGCAACCGTTACCGTTAAAAGTGACGATGACAGTACACTGACTGTCACTTTGCTGCCGTTGCCTGCCTCATTGGTGATTGAAACCAATGCTGCCACCGAAGGCATGGTCTGGTCTGTTAACGGCCAGCATTACAGCAATGACAATACCCTTCAAGCCCGGCTGAAACCGGGGCAATATCAGATTGATGCAGTACACCCGGCTTATGAACCTGCCCGCACAGAGATTACCGCGGAAGCAGCAGATGAGATCCGGCAAGCGCTGACACTGGTGCAGGTAAACGGGCAGATGAGTTTGAATACGGTACCTGCCGGGGCGGCAGTAACCATTAACGGCCAGGCGGCCGGTACGACGCCATTAATACTGCCGCAAAAAGGCGGGGATTATCCGGTTGAAATTGCTCTGGCAGGTTACGAACCGCTGCAAGATACCATCGCCGTAACCTATAACAATCCGTCACCTTCCCGTAATTACTATTTAAAACCGGTGCAGGCACAGCTGACGGTAACCCTTAATCCACAGGGCGGTATGCTACTGCTGGATGGTAAACCCGTGACCAGCCCGTTAAGCATAGATGCCGGAAAATCCCATACGCTACGCTATGAAAAAGCAGGGTTTACGCCGCAATCACAAACGATCAGTTTAAACGCCGGTGAACAACGCACGCTGGCGTTGACTCTCAAAGCTGAAATGGGCGACGTTCATTTCAGTGCCAATGAAACGGCGGACGTGCTGATTGGCGGCAAAGTACAAGGGCAAACGCCTCTGACGCTGTCACTGCAAGCCTTACCGCACAATATCGAGTTTCGTAAAAGTGGTTTTCGCACGGTCAGTAAAAAAGTAACACCGATTGTGCGCCAAGCTCAGAGCGTAAAAGCCGAGATGCTGACCGAGTTTGATGCCAGACGGCGTGAAGGTAAGCCGCTATTTGCAGAAACGCTGGGCATCAAGCTGATTAATGTTCAGCCGAAAGCCTTTAGTATGGGCTCGCCAGCGAATGAAACCGACCGTAACCGTAATGAGCATGAAATTAAGGTGGATTTTAGCCGCAATATCCAGCTGTCTGCACATGAAATTACGGAAGCCCAGTTTGCTGCTTTTAAAGGCCAGAGCGGTGGCTCAGCCATGCCAGTCACCCAGGTATCGTGGCTGGATGCCGTGCTGTTTACCAACTGGCTGAGTGAGCAGGAAGGGCTGTTGCCATTTTATATTGTGCAGGGGAATCAGGTTAGCGGTATCCGCAAAGAGAGCCGGGGCTATCGTTTGCCGACTGAAGCTGAATGGGAGTTTGTGGCCAAACATAACCGCCGCGCCGCCAGAACCAAATATGTCTGGGGCAATGATGATTTATTGCGTGATAAACAAGGTAATTTCGCCGATAAATCATTACAGGGTCAGCAAACTTTTGTATTCCGCGATTATAACGATGGCTTTGCCGGTAAAGCGCCGGTAGGCAGCTTCCGCGAAGATCGGGCCGGATTTTACGATCTGGAAGGAAATGTACGGGAGTGGGTACATGACATTTATGCTGTTGCTCCGGCCAATATGCAGCAGGTTTATACCGATTACCTTGGACCAGCTAGTGGGCAGGGGCATGTTGTAAAAGGTGGTTCCTTTAAAAGCGGCAGGATGAAAGAGCTGCGAGCCAGTATCCGTAGCGAAGGCACTGCTGCCGCGGATGATATCGGGTTTCGTATTGCCCGCTAAGAACGTTAAGAACGTTGTTTACGATCTTGTGAACAAGTGCAGCTGATTGTAAAAAGGTTCTAAGGATTAAAAATGAAAAAACGTATTATATTGGCCATCATGTTACTGATTCT
>CAZXTH010000446.1:0-2707 GCA_964643585.1 uncultured Pseudoalteromonadaceae bacterium | reverse complement strand
TTGATCAGCTGCCTGCCGTTGAAGCTCTCTCCGCTGAAAATGTATTCGTAATGACTGAAAGCCGTGCGGCCAGCCAGGATATCCGGCCGCTGCGGATTGCTATTCTGAACCTGATGCCGAATAAAATTGCCACTGAAATTCAGTTACTGCGCTTGCTGGCTAACAGCCCGTTACAGGTGGATATCGAGTTGTTACGGCTGGATGATCATGTCAGTAAACATACGCCTGCCAGTCATCTGAACTGTTTTTACCGCTATTTTTCCGAAGTACAGCAGCAAAAATATGATGGCCTGATTATTACCGGCGCGCCATTGGGGCTGGTGGATTACGCTGATGTATCCTATTGGGACCAACTGGCTGATATTCTCAGCTGGGCTGATTCTCATGTTACGTCTACGTTGTTTTTATGCTGGGCCGCGCATGCGGCGTTATACCATTACTACGGTTTGCAGCGGGAAATCCGCGGTGAGAAACTATCAGGTGTGTACTGGCAAAATGTCGTGCAGCCACTGTGCCCGCTGGTGCGCGGTTTTGATGATCAGTTTCTGGTGCCGCATTCGCGTTATGCTCAGGTGCCAAAGCAGAAATATCAGCAGCATGATGATTTACATATTCTGGCGGAAGCCGATGTGACCGGGGCTTATTTATTACAGAACAGTAGAGGCAGCCGGGTATTTGTGACCGGCCACCCGGAATATGATTTAACCACTCTGGATGATGAATACCAGCGGGATGTTAAAGCCGGGATCTCCCCTAAACTGCCGGAAAATTATTACCGTAATAATGATCCGTTACAGGGGCCGCAGAAGTTATGGCAAAGCCATGCTTTTTTGTTATTTAGTAACTGGCTGAATTACTATGTATATCAGGCAACACCTTTTGATCTTGGGCAGATAGGGCAGTAGTGAGCAGCTTATGACAACAAGATTAACTACTGAGCAATTTCGCCAGCAATTAGCGAAACGTATTATGGTGCTGGATGGCGCGATGGGTACCATGATCCAGCAACATAAACTGGACGAAGCGGCCTATCGTGGTACTGAGTTTGCCAACTGGCCGAGTGATCTGAAAGGCAATAATGATTTGCTGGTACTGACTCAGCCGGAGCTGATTGCCGATATCCACCGGCAGTACCTGCTGGCTGGAGCTGATATCATTGAAACCAATAGCTTTAATGCGACGCCTATCGCCATGGCTGATTATCAGATGGAGCAGTTGTCTGCGCGGATTAACCGTGAGTCAGCCGCGTTAGCCAGAAAAGTCTGCGATGAAATTACTGCTCAGACACCGGATAAACCACGTTATGTTGCCGGGGTACTGGGGCCGACCAACCGTACGGCTTCTATTTCGCCGGATGTCAATGATCCCGGTTTCCGGAATATCACCTTTGATCAACTGGTTGCTGCGTATACCGAATCAACGCAGGCACTAATTGAAGGTGGTGCCGATATTATTATGCTGGAAACGATCTTCGATACGCTTAATGCCAAAGCGGCGGCTTTTGCGGTATTGCAGGTGTTTGATTCACTGGGTGTCAGTTTGCCGGTTATGATTTCCGGCACCATTACTGATGCGTCCGGCCGCACCTTATCCGGCCAGACGACGGAAGCGTTTTATCACTCACTGGCGCATGTTGAGCCGGTGTGTTTTGGGCTTAATTGTGCGCTGGGGCCGGATTTATTGCGACCTTATGTTGAAGCATTGTCCGGTGTGTCGGAAGCTTATGTTTCTGTGCACCCTAATGCCGGTTTACCAAACGAATTTGGCGAATACGATTTAGGCGCTGAAGAGATGGCCGCCGAAATTGCTGACTGGGCACAACAAGGATTTCTGAATGTTGTTGGCGGCTGTTGTGGCACCACGCCGGAACATATTCAGGCCATTGCCCGCGTGGTGGAAGGGGTTGCGCCAAGGCAGCCCAAACCGGTAAATCATAGTTTTAATCTGGCTGGCCTTGAGGCTTTTTCTCTGGAGTGGTAATGCAGCAACAGGCACGTTTTATTAATATTGGTGAACGAACCAATGTCACCGGTTCGGCCCGTTTTAAAAAACTGATCCTTAATGGTGATTACGAAGCTGCGCTGGATGTTGCCCGGCAGCAGGTTGAAAATGGTGCCCAGATTATTGATATCAACATGGATGAGGCAATGCTAGACAGCAAAGCCGCCATGGTGCGTTATTTAAGTTTACTGGCTTCGGAACCTGATATTTCTCGTGTTCCTATAATGGTTGATTCTTCCAAGTGGGAAGTGATTGAAGCGGCCCTGAAATGTATTCAGGGCAAAGCGGTAGTGAATTCCATTTCGCTGAAAGAAGGCGAAGCACCGTTTTTGTATCAGGCGCGGTTACTACGCCGGTATGGCGCAGCGGTGGTGGTGATGGCATTTGATGAAACCGGTCAAGCCGATACGCAGGCCCGGAAAATCGAGATATGTTGTCGCGCTTATAAAATACTGACCGAGCAGGTTGGCTTTCCGCCACAGGATATTATTTTTGATCCGAATATTTTTGCTGTTGCGACCGGCATTGAAGAACATAACAACTATGCGGTCGATTTTATTGAAGCCACCCGCGAAATAAAACGCCTTTGCCCTTATGCCAAAATCTCCGGCGGGGTATCGAATGTTTCTTTCTCATTCCGCGGTAACGATCCGGTCCGCGAAGCCATTCACTCGGTATTTTTATATCATGCCATAGCTGCCGGAAT
>CAZXTH010000445.1:1104-2755 GCA_964643585.1 uncultured Pseudoalteromonadaceae bacterium | reverse complement strand
TGGGATGAATCAGCCTATTATCAGTTCACCTTGCAGCAGATTGAGCAGGATCTGGAAGAGCCCACCGAAGAACTGCACCAGATGGCACTGGATCTGGTGCCAGATATTCTGGCTGATGAACAAAAACTGCAGCAATTGGCTATTCCGGAAGCTTTCTGGCAGAAAATTGCAGACAGCTGGCAACAGGGCGAGCCTTATCTCTATGGCAGAATGGATTTTAGCTACAACGGTAACGGCCCGGCCAAACTACTGGAACTGAATTACGATACGCCCACATCGCTTTACGAAACAGGCTTTTTCCAGTGGGTCTGGCTTGAAGATCAGCAAATGCGTGGTGCAATACCGCAGCAAGCCGATCAATTTAATTCATTACAGGATAAACTGGAGCAGGCATTCGCTCAGTTGGCACTACCACAGCCGTTTTATTTTGCATCTGTCGGCGGCAATACCGAAGATAGAGGCACAACCGACTACCTGATGGATATTGCGCTGCAAAGCGGTGTCGACAGCCGTTATATCGAACTGGAACAACTGGGTGATATTGATGGCCAGTTAGTCGATCTGGAAGGATTTCCGATACAAGGCCTGTTCAAACTTTATCCATGGGAATTTATTGTGCAGGAGTCATTTGGCCCTGTCGTACTGACCAGCCAGACACAATGGCTGGAACCCTGCTGGAAACTGCTGTTATCCAATAAAGGTATCCTGCCGCTGTTATGGCAGAAATATCAGGGTCATCCCAACTTGCTACCCGCGTTCTTTGAAGACAAAAATAATGCTTCACTCCAACCAGGCTGGTTACGTAAACCGTTGTTCTCTCGCGAAGGAGCCAATATCGAGCTGGTTACTGCCGATGGCAAACACCTGCAACAGCAAGGCCCTTACAACGACAGCGGTTATATCCGCCAGGCGCTGCACCCTCTGCCACGTTTTGGTGATAACTACACATTAATTGGCAGTTGGGTAGTAGGAGACAGTGCAGCCGGTATTGGTATCCGGGAAGATAACAGCCTGATCACCAAAGACAGCTCCCGCTTTCTGCCACATATTATTCTTGGCTAAGCTTTAGAACCTGTTTCGGATCTGCTGCACTTCGGTTCTGCTGTGTTAAAACAGGTTTACAACCAAAGGTTGAACGTACTTTAGTACGGCCCGTAAGGGCGAGCTTCGCGAGTAAAATGCTCATTTACTCCATGTAAACTGCGCTTTCGCGCCTGTTTTTGCCTTGCATAACCTTTGTTCGCGAGATCTGAAACAGGTTCTTAGAAACATTTCAGCTTAGTGTGGCTTAAAAACCACACTAAGCCTTGCCTTAAAATCCTGCCTCTTAAAAACCCATAATATTTCAATTGCTTATGTAAACATCATAAAAATATCAACAAAAAACCCGCAGCCAATTTTTGACAACGCTGTCATTTATTCCATAGTCATTATTGCTTGTTTTATAAACAGGTTCTCAATGCCATTCGTTTAAGCAGAAGTAAGGCATATGCCTCAACCTTAACTGGGCGGCATTACACATAACCCAATGCTGAACCATCAGCAGAAAAACGATAAAAGTAACCAGAACAAACCAACGAAACTGGAGAAAGTTATGTTTAAACAATCAGTTAAATTATGCAGCAGCTTATCACTCTTGCTGCTGGCCACC
>CAZXTH010000445.1:614-1094 GCA_964643585.1 uncultured Pseudoalteromonadaceae bacterium | reverse complement strand
CTTTGTTCGCGAGATCTGAAACAGGTTCTAACGCTTTGGCTTACATCCCAGCACCGCATAGTACAAAATCATGGTGTAGCAGGGTAACAACACCATATAAGCGCTGACTGGCCCGGATTGTTCCGACAGCACGCCATACACCAGTGGCAGAATAGCCCCACCAGCGATACCCATAATCAGTAAGGCGGAGGCTTTGGGTGTCAGCGAGCCTAAACCGGCCAGAGCCAGTGGCCAGACTGCCGGCCACACCAGCGCATTTGCCAGCCCCAGTAACGCCACCAAGCTGACCGGATCGGGTAGTAACGGAATACCGGCCCAGCCCCATAACAAGCCAGAAATCGCTGTACTTTGCGTATCTGACAATAAAATAGCTACCGATAATGCCAACCCCAGCCCGGCAGAAGCCGCCAATGCCTGACGCTGTGAAATCAGCCTTGGTACCAGTAATAACCCCAGGCAGTAACCCAGCACCATAAAGGC
>CAZXTH010000445.1:0-604 GCA_964643585.1 uncultured Pseudoalteromonadaceae bacterium | reverse complement strand
GAGGTCAGCGTAGTGGCATTCTCAACATTCAGCGCCATTCCCAGCAGGCCGATCGTATCGCCGGCAATCACTTCTACCCCGACATAACAGAACAGCGTAATCACGCCCAGTACCAGATGGCGATGTTGCCATACCGATGCCTCCCCCTGTGTTGCGGCTGGTGCCGGTTCGTCCGGTAAATCCGGCAGTGCCGAAAACCGCAGCGCCACCGCCAGCAACAGTATCGCGACAGCAATACCGGCGTAGGGTGTAATCAGTTGTGACGACAGTAAATCCAGTTGCTGCTGGCGCTCCGCTTCGCCTAAACCAGCCAGGCTGTCGGCGGTAATATGCCCTAAATCCTGCAATACCAGCCAGGTAAAAACCAGCGGAGCCAGTACACCGGCGCTTTTATTCAGAATCCCCATCAGCGAAATACGGGCGGCGGCAGATTGCTCCGGCCCTACCCTGACCAAATACGGATTTGATGCGGTTTGCAACAATGTCAGGCCGCTGCCAACCACAAACTGCGCCAGCAGAAACACCCAGAATTGCTGGCTTAATGCCGCAGGCATAAACAACGCGCAACCGGCAGCAATCAGGCCAAGGCCTATCGACATGGCAT
>CAZXTH010000444.1:0-2765 GCA_964643585.1 uncultured Pseudoalteromonadaceae bacterium | reverse complement strand
GGTTGTTACCCGGCTGCAGGCAGAGCAACACCCGTTACTGCAACAATTAAAGCTAACCGATTCTGAGCTACAGCAATGGCAGCGGGCAGCAGAGCTGATGCATCTGCCTTATGATGAAAGCCTCGGCATCCATCCGCAGGATGACAGCTTCCTCGGCCGTAAACCGTGGGATTTTGCCAACACCCCGGCAGATAAGTATCCGCTGCTGTTGCACTATCACCCGCTGGTGATTTACCGCCATCAGGTCCTGAAGCAGGCAGATGTGATACTGGCGATGTTCTTGCTGGATCAACAGTTTTCGCCGGAACTTAAAAAACGCAATCTGGCTTACTATGAACCTCTGACCACGCATGACTCCAGCTTGTCAGCCTGTATTCACAGTATCGAATTTGCCGAAACCGGCGACAGCGAGCGGGCCCATGCTTTCTTTGGCGACAGTGCGCGGATGGATTTGGATAATCACCATCATAATACCGAGTTCGGTGTACATATCGCCTGTATGGCAGGCAGCTGGATGTCGCTGGTAATGGGCTTTGCCGGTGTCCGCAGCCGCGAAGACGGGCTGTATTTCAACCCCAGGCTACCGGAAAAACTCCCTGCGCTGGCATTCCGGCTAAGTTACCGTGAGCGGGTATTGCAGTTCAGTTGTGACGGCAAGCAGGCAAGCTATATGCTTTTAAGTGGCGAGCCGCTGACGCTGTACCATATTAACCAGCCGCTCAGCCTGATAGCACAGCAAGCGGTGTGCGTGCCTCTGAATCAGGAGGCACCATGAGCATTAAAGCACTGATTTTCGATCTGGACGGGGTACTGACCGATACCGCCATTTATCATTACCATGCCTGGAAAGCACTGGCCGATGAGTTAGGTATTCCGTTTAATGAACAGGATAATGAACAGCTGAAAGGGGTGGACCGGCTGGGCTCACTGCGGTTAATCCTGCAGAAAGGTCAGCTAAGCCTCAGCCCGGTGGAAGAGCAACGGCTGATGGCAAGTAAAAACCAGCATTATCTGGAACTGATTGCTGATATGGGCCCGGCGGATTTATTTAATGGCACTGCCGGATTGTTTGCCAGCCTGAAGCAGCAAGGCATTAAAACGGCGCTGGCGTCTGCCAGTAAAAATGCCGGTTTTGTGGTGGAACGACTGGGGATTGCCAGCCAGTTTGACTATATTGCCGACGCCGCGAAAGTTGCCAACAGCAAACCTGCTCCGGATATTTTTCTGCTGGCGGCCTGGGGGCTGAATATTAAACCACAGCAATGTGTTGGTGTGGAGGATGCTCAGGCAGGTATTGCTGCCATTCTCAGTGCCGGTATGTTGCCGGTCGGCATCGGCGATGCAGCTATATTGCAGGATGCACTGCTGGTGTATCCTGCACTGGATAAGCTGGATTTGCAGCAGGTGCTTAGCCTCAGCCATTAAAGCAGGCTATAGGCTTACCTGCTCTCCCTCATTTAAAATCAGCAGAGGTACTGCTGAATTCAATTGCTGTTGCATATGCAATAAACGCAACAACGGTGAATGGGAGCTATGATCTCCCATCTGCCAGCTGGTATTACCGTATCCCCACGGAATCATCACTTTACAGTTCAGTTCCTGTGCGGCCACCAGTGCATCTTCCGGCGTGGTATGAACATACCGGTACCAGATGCCCTGAGTTTCATGGTGGTAAGAGGCTACCGGCAACAGGCAGATATCAATATCGCCATAACGTTGCTGAATATCACGGAAATGCTCTGAGTAGCCGGTATCTCCGGCAAAAAACAGCTTTTTGCCATTCTGCTCCAGCAGCCAGCCGCTCCACAGGCTTTTAAATTCATCGTCGTAAATAAAGGGCACCCAAACCCGGCTGCTGAAATGATGTGCCGGTACCGCATGAATTGTCAGTTGATCCAGCTGCGTACTGGCATACCAGGCCATTTCTGTAATCTGAAAGCCCCCTTTGGGGAAAGATTTTGCGGTATCCAGCGGCGTAAAATAGTGCGCATCATTACCAATACGGCGGATATCCGTTTTATTAAAATGATCGTAATGCAGGTGCGAATAGAATACCGCGCGGGTTTGTTGTAATTCCTGTTCACTCAGCCATTGTGGTGTTTGCCGGTTAAACCCGCTGGCCAGTCGGAACGCCCAGTTAACCGGCCAGTCAAATTGCTGGCTGACCGGGTCAAATAGCAATTGCTGCCCATCAGGGGTATGCACCACAAAGCTGGCATGACCCAGCCAGCGAACCTGAAAACCAGTCTCCAGCAGCGGAGCCAACTGCTCACCGCGATATTGGCATTGTGCCGTAGTGGTATCGCATTCCACCAGCGGATGCTCAGGATAACAGTTGTCTTCACAAGTTACCGGATACTCCCGCTCCCCCCGGTAAAGATTGCGGTAACGTCCCTGATAAGGGCCATCCGGATGAATATCCACCACAGCACCATCCGGCACCAGGCGGGTGACTTGATTAGGAGCGCTACATCCTGCCAGCGCAAAGGTGGCAGCAGCAAAACTGGCGACAATGGTTAATGTCTTCATAATAAAGCTTTTATTACAGGTTTTGCCGAGTATACCCAAGGGTAAATACAAAAAAACCATTAAAATGTAACAAAAGCTGTATAGCTGTTTTTACTTACGTTTACTGGATTGGCGCTCAATCAGCTTCACTGGTAATAACCGGGAAACTGCTCCCTGATGATTAATTTGCTGTAATAAACTGCTGACCAGCAGCTTACCGCCACTGTGAGTATCCTGTTTCACCGTGGTCAGCGAGG
>CAZXTH010000443.1:0-2806 GCA_964643585.1 uncultured Pseudoalteromonadaceae bacterium | reverse complement strand
CGCTAGTGACTGTTGCCAACCTTGGCGAATTGCGCCAATAACTGCTGCAAGACAACCATTTTGCAGGCAAGAGACAGTTTCACGCCCAGGTTCCATCCGTGCTTTCACGGCTTCAGCATTAAAAACTCTGGCAGTATTTCTCACTACAGCTTGCTGTTGTAATTTCAGCCCTGGCAGGATCCACCCGCCTATGTGTTGCCCTTGCGCATTCAGCCAGTCAATAGTTACAGCAGTACCGGCATCAACAATCATCATATTCTGTTGTGGAAACTTAAATTGGGAACCAAGTAATGCCAGCCAGCGATCTGCCCCCAGTAAATTTGCCTGTTGGTAACTACTGGTTACACCAAAAGCCTGATGTTCTGAGTGAACCTGCCTCCATGGTATATGTTCTAATGCTAATTTCTGACGTAGCTGAATAGCTCGTTCCGGACCTGCAACACTGCAATAATAGACAGCCTGTATCGGCAGAGCATTTGCAGCTTCAGCACTCAATTGCGGAAATGGGATTATTTTCCCTTTATCAGCTAAAGCTGCTTTATCCCGGCTATTACCAATATCAATCAGCAGGTACATCTGTTACTCCCGGGCGTAAGCTCAATTCACCACCATAGAAACTTTGGCGGCCTTTTTCATTCTCCAGAATAACGCCTCCTTGCGAGTCGATTCCGATGAAGGTTCCGCTAACCTGTTGCGTACCGGAAAGAGACACTATCTGGCCACAGTACTGGCTTACCTGATTAAACTCTTCGACAAAGGGAGAAAATCCATGCCGCGTAAAAGCAGACAGTAATTCAGTAAGACATTGCTGTAATCGGGCAATCAACTGATTACGGTTAATGTCAGAATTAGCTTGCGCAGATAAATCTGTCCATTGCTGATTGATATAGCGCTCACCACTTGACGGCATTTTTATATTCATGCCAATCCCGATGATCACATCACATCCCGCATGCGCCTGCCCAGCCAACTCAACCAAAACCCCTGCAACTTTTTTGTTATCAATATAAACATCGTTCGGCCACTTTACTTTCGCGTTCACACCATAATCGTTGCTCAGCAACCGGGTTAATGCCAACCCTATCACCAGACTTAATCCCATGGCAGCCTGAATCCCTTGTTCAAGCCTCCAGTACATCGAAAAATAAAGGTTCGCTCCATAAGGCGAATACCAGCTTTTTCCTCTGCGTCCACGACCTGCAGTTTGGGCTTCAGCCACCAATGTATAACCAGGAGCCAATACTTGCCCTTCAGCAAGACGATTCAGTAATTGGGTATTTGTTGAATCAGTTATGTGCTGAACCAATACCGGCAAAGCATGAGATGACTGGAAACGCCTGATTTCAGCTGCATCAAGCATTTGGATTGGCTGTGCCAGTCGGTAGCCTCTTCCTTTAACTTTGTAGATATCCAGTCCGGCATTCTGTAACTGTGCCATATAATTTGCTATAGCTGTGCGGCTTAATCCGATACTGTCAGCAAGCCACTGACCGGAGCAGAACTCTCCTGCAGAAAGATAAGTGAGCAACTGGCGCTGAATTGCCAGACTATTTCTGCTCATAAACGGAAGTTTCCTCTATCAGCCTGACTTCAGGTTCCAGCAGAACCTGATAAATCTGATGAACTTTATGCTGAATCTCATTCTTCAGCTCTAACAACTGTTCAGGCATACCACCGCCATAATTAACCAACACTAATGGCTGCAACGGATAGCACCCAACATTTTTAAAGCGATAACCTTTAAAACCTTGTTGATCAATAAACCAGGCTGCAGGAACTTTTATACTACCATCAGCAGTTTTAAAACCCGGAATATGCGGATAAAGCTGCTGAAGCCTCTGAAAATGCTCTGATGAAATAACCGGATTCTTGAAGAAACTGCCACAGTTAGCAAGCCTTGCAGGATCTGGCAGCTTACTGCTTCGGACATCAATTACCTGCTGATAGATATCCTGCAGGCTGCTAGTAGCTGATAAATGATCCAGGCCCTTATAGTTAAGAACCGGTCGCGGTTGGCGTTGTAGTAATAAGCCAACGGCAACTATTATTCCTTTACCTGCCAGCATCTGCTTAAAGATACTATCGCGGTAGCCGAAATCGCATTGCGATGCGGTTAACCTATGAATTTGCTGATCCTGCCATTGATAAAAATCAACATATAAACAACGGTCTGCCAGTTCAACACCATAGGCTCCGATATTCTGTACAGGTGCAGCGCCAACAGAACCAGGAATAAGAGCAAGGTTTTCCAGCCCCCATAAGTTCTGCCTGACAGACCATTCAACTAGCTGATGCCAATTATGGCCTCCTTCAGCATGCAGCAAATAATAACCTTGATCTAAAGCGATCAACTGTTTATAGCTGGCAACATAGCGGCAAACCGGACGTGTTATATCAGAAAGGAAAACGGTGTTACTGCCCTCTCCAAGAATAAGCTCACTTCCGCTTGGTTTATATTGCTGTAATTCAGAAACCGACTCAAATTCGATAACTGTACGGAGTTTCTGCTCAAACCTGAAGGTTGAAAAGTTAATAGCTGACTGATCAGAAAGGATATGCATACCAGCACCGCAGATGAAAGAAGCAACTATTGTAATAGTGGTTTACTATCAGAGCAAACAGCAGTATCACATCAAACGTTTAAAACACGATCAGATAGGCATATGATTGCAGCGCAACTCACATAGGAGTGCTTACAAGTCGCCGCATTGTGATTTTTTGGATGTTAGTAAAAGCAACAAGCCTCACGTAGTGAGGCTTGTTGTTTAATGAGGCGCCTGGCGGTGAACTACTCTCGCATGGCATC
>CAZXTH010000442.1:0-2818 GCA_964643585.1 uncultured Pseudoalteromonadaceae bacterium | reverse complement strand
GTTGTAGATACCCTGCTGATGACGGGCCTGAATAAATGCCAGATGTTCACTGACCCAGGGTGGGTTGAGCCGTTGTATTGTTGCCTGCAGATGTGGCATTTGCTGAGGCTCCGGGGCTACGGTGCCACCTACCGGCATACCAATACTGTGCAGTAGTTTAGGTTGACGGAAACTGTCCAGGTGCTGAAAGAAACGTTCATCCACTTTATAGGAAGGCGGAGTTCCGGGCTGGCGTAGCCAGTAAGGCTGGGGTTCAACTTCTATTACATCAATCAGATCTTCCGCAGCCCTGAACAATGGGTCCAGGGCTGGGAAGTACACCATTCCAACTCCCAGTTCTGGCAAGAACATCAGAACCGGCCGATTGGTACATCCAGGATATTCAGCTTTTCATCAACAAAAAAGCGTTGTTGCAGGCGGAAACGGATATCCCAGCCAGAGGTACAGCCCGGGCAGCCAAGGCGGCCCAGAATACTGGCATGCACTTTATTAAAGTGGTCAAGGTTAAAGTAGGCGCTTGCCGGAATATCCACCCTGACAACATTAGGTGATAAATGCCCTCTGGCTGCCTGTAACTTATTTACTGCTGCTGCTTTCATTACAACCTCCATATCGTACGACACAGAATGTTCAGATACAGCTGGCCTCTGATCCCACACAGCTGTGTGGATCAGGGATTAAACATAGCTGGCAGCGGCTCGTTAGGCAAACCGCTACCGCAAAAACAGTAATGGAATTTCAGAAGATACCGGAAGACAAGTAACGGTCACCGCGATCGCAGATAATGGCAACGATGACGGCATTGTCGAGCTGCTCTGCCAGCTGTATTGCGGCATGTACGGCGCCGCCGGAACTGACGCCAGCGAAGATGCCTTCTTCTTTGGCCAGCCGTCGCATAGCATCCAGAGCATCCTGCTGGTAGATATCAATCAGTTGATCGACCCGTTTTTTGTCATAGAAACCGGGCAGATAAGCTTCCGGCCAGCGGCGGATACCGGGGATATTGCTACCTTCAGCCGGTTGCAGGCCCACAATCTGTACGGCTGGATTTTGTTCTTTCAGATAGCGGGAACAACCCATAATGGTACCGGTAGTACCCATGCTGCTGACAAAGTGGCTGATTTTGCCCTGAGTCTGTTGCCAGATTTCCGGTCCGGTACTGCTGTAATGCGCAGCCGGGTTATCCGGGTTGTTAAATTGATCCAACACGATACCCTGACCTGTCGCTTGCATTTGCAACGCCAGATCGCGGGCACCTTCCATGCCTTGCTCCCGGGTAACCAGAATCAGCTCGGCACCGTAAGCCCGCATGGATGATTTACGCTCTTCAGTGGCATTGTCAGGCATGATTAAAGTCATTGCATAGCCTTTGATGGCTGCAGCCATTGCCAGCGCAATACCGGTATTACCGCTGGTGGCTTCGATAATTCTGTCGCCGGGTTTTATCTGGCCGCGTTGCTCTGCCTGCAAAATCATATTCAGTGCCGGGCGATCTTTTACTGAACCGGCCGGATTATTGCCTTCCAGTTTCAGCAGTACGGTACTGCGGGTATGGCTGGCCATCCGTTGCAGTTTTACCAGTGGAGTGTTGCCGACATAGGTTTCAATGGTTGGAAAGTCCATATGGCTCCTGCTAATTCTGTGAGGTAAGACGTATCAGATTATCGCAGATAACGGCTGCGGCAATACCGACATTCAGTGATTCTGCCTGTCCGAAAGCCGGAATAGTAATTCGCCGGCTGATGCAGGGGGCGAGCTCTGGGCTGATACCGTTAGCTTCATTTCCCAGTACGATAAAACCACCGGCGGGCAGCTGTTGCATCGTATGTACTGACTCTCCGCCCAGATAGGCGCCGTACACCGGGATTGCAGCTTGTGCTAATACGGGTTGCAGTGGCTGATAATGCACTTGTACCCGCAGGAAAGAGCCTTTGGCGGCAGCGATCACTTTCGGGTTATAGCAGTCGGTAGTTTCCGGTGAGCAGATAATCTGCCGGATACCATACCAGTCGGCAATGCGGATTATCGTGCCGAGGTTGCCAGGATCGTTAATCTGGTCGAGGGCCAGTACCCATTGCTGCTGTGGCTGACTGAACTGTGGCCATTGAGGTATGGTTACCACTGCCAGGGCGGCATTATTACTGCTGAACGTTCCGGCTTTTTCCAGATCGTCACTGCTGCATTGCTGCACCAGTGCTGCAGGTGCGGTGGCTGGGCCATACTGTTGCAGAAACTGCTCTGTGGCAAACAGCGCTTTTACTTCCCAGCCAGAAGCCAGTACTTCCAACACGGCCTTTTCGCCTTCAACAAAAAACAGCTGTTCTGCCTTACGGTATTTTTTCAGATGCAGGGATTTAATCAGTTTTAACCATTTTGTACTGAGCATGAAGGTTACCGGGGGAATCAGACAGGCTGCTGCCACATTATTAAAAATCTTAATATACCAGTTTGGCAGGCAGGTTGATATGTGTCTGTGGCATAGCTTATAGCTGCATGTTGTTTTCAATACCGGAAACAAAGCGCCATCAGGCTCTGCAGAGCCTGATGGCTGAGGAGGATTACTCTTCGTAGCCGGTAATATTACCGATATTATTTGGTAACAGACCTTTCAGCATTTCTGGTGGATAAGCGGCTTCATTAGTCCAGATTATCCAGTCGATAATACCTTTATAGCTGCTGTTACCGGCATCGCCAAACTGCAGGTAATTATCTGCCGGGTTGCTGGCCGGGCGCATATTAACGCCTGTCAGCTGCAGTAAGGGTTCGGTGTTTCCATCAACATACAGTTCAACATTGCCGGTAATAGGCGACGTCAGGC
>CAZXTH010000441.1:0-2833 GCA_964643585.1 uncultured Pseudoalteromonadaceae bacterium | reverse complement strand
TTTTCTGGCGTCAAAAATATCCTGCTGGCTGATGGGTTCAAGCGGTTTTTGAGTCGTATTCAGCGCTTCATTGCGTGTCAGCTTCAGAATGTTCAGTTCAGTTGCTGCATCAGGATAATCCACTTTCAGATGCAGCAAAAAACGGTCCAGCTGAGCTTCCGGGAGTGGGTAGGTTCCTTCCTGTTCCAGCGGGTTTTGGGTTGCCATGACCAGAAATAAATCCGGGAGCGGGTAGGTATTGCGCCCGACGGTCACCTGCTTTTCTGCCATTGCTTCCAGCAAGGCGGATTGTACTTTGGCAGGCGCACGGTTAATTTCGTCCGCTAGAATAATATGATGGAACAGCGGGCCTGACTGAAATTCAAACTGTCCTGTTTCCGGGCGGTAGATATCGGTACCGGTTAAGTCTGCCGGCAGTAAGTCAGGGGTAAATTGAATACGGTGAAAGCGGCCTTCAATACCTCGGGCCAGAGCATTAACTGCCCGTGTTTTTGCCAGACCTGGCGGGCCTTCAACCAGTAAGTGACCATTTGCCAGCAATGCCAGCAAAATGCCTTCCGTAAGCTCCGGCTGCCCTAATACCTGACTGTCCAGATAGTTTTTTAATGCGGAAAATGCGTTAACCATAGCACTGTTATCTTAAATTCTGGTGAAATTGATTGTTGGTTGCTTTGTCAGCAGTTAGCTGCAAACCTCATGTTACGATGTTTACTGATTTATGGGCTGCAAATCATTTTTAAATGCCGGCAAATCTAAAACAGACTATCTTTTGTTTCAAATACTACCGGATGAAAGATGACCACAGAGTTATTGCTGAAAATAAGATGACTGATGTTTATAACATGCTACTCAGCGTATTTTCCGGCAGTAACAACATTAAACCAGTAAACGTCGACACGCGCGAGGCTATGACGTTATAACTCATATAAGGTTCAGTGTGTAGTAAAAACAGAGTTTTAATTTGCGTTGACTGTCGTTACAATCAGGTTATTTTTCACAGGTCAGACCTGTATTGATTGTTACTTAAAGAGGAACATTATGAGCGCGCCAATCAAAGTATCCACCCGGCAGGGCGAGCGAATCGCTATTGTTGCGGGCTTGCGTACACCTTTTGCCAGACAGGCGACAGAGTTCCACGGAATCTCTGCACTGGAACTGGGCAAAATGGTGGTTAATGAACTGCTGATCCGCAGCGAGCTTGACCCGAAACTGATTGAACAGGTGGTTTACGGTCAGGTAGTACAAATGCCTGAAGCGCCGAATATTGCCCGCGAAATTGTGCTGGGTACCGGTATGAATGTACATACTGATGCATTTAGTGTTACCCGTGCTTGTGCCACCAGTTTCCAGTCGGTAGCCAGTGTGGCAGAGGCTATGATGGCAGGTACTGTAAAAATTGCGATAGCGGGCGGTGCGGATTCCAGCTCAGTATTACCTATCGGTGTCAGTAAAAAGCTGGCCCGGGCACTGGTTGATTTAAACAAAGCAAAAACCTTAGGCCAGCGTTTAGCCATTTTCAGAAGGCTGAGTTTTCGTGATCTGCTGCCGGTTCCGCCAGCGGTGGCTGAATACAGCACTGGCTTATCAATGGGTGATACAGCAGAGCAAATGGCCAAGACACATGGTATAACCCGAGCTGCTCAGGATGAACTGGCACATCGCTCTCATACTTTGGCCGCTGCTGCCTGGCATGCCGGAAAACTAAAAGATGAAGTGATGGTAGCTTATCCGGAGCCGTATAATAAATTTCTGGAGATGGATAACAATATCCGTCTGGATTCTAAACCTGAATCGTACAGCAAATTGAAACCTGCGTTTGACCGGGTACATGGTACTGTCACTGCCGCAACCAGCACCCCTCTGACCGATGGTGCTTCAGCTGTGTTAATGATGACGGAAGGGCAGGCTAAAGCCCTGGGATATACTCCGCTGGGTTATCTGCGCAGTTATGCTTTTGCAGCAATTGATGTAAAAGACGATATGCTGATGGGCCCATCTTATGCCACACCGATTGCTCTGGACAGAGCAGGTATGACACTGAACGACCTGACCCTGATTGAAATGCATGAAGCCTTTGCTGCTCAGACCCTGGCTAACGTAAAGATGTTTGCCAGCCGCAGCTTTGCGCAGGAAAAATTGGGCCGTGATCAGGCAATAGGTGAAATTGATATGGATAAATTTAACGTCAATGGTGGTTCGCTGGCTTATGGTCACCCATTTGCCGCTACGGGCACCCGTCTGATTGTACAAACTCTGAATGAACTGAAACGCCGTGGCGGCGGAGTTGGCCTGACCACAGCATGTGCAGCCGGAGGCCTGGGCGCCGCTATGATCGTGGAGACAGAATAATGACTGAACAAGTACAGAAAAGTTTCAGCCTGAGTATCCGTGATGATCAGGTTGCGGTTATTACGATGGATGTTCCCGGTGAGTCAATGAATGTGCTCAAAGCGGCATTCGCTGATGAAATCAGTGGTTTGCTGGATGAACTGCAGGGAAATTCTCAGGTTAAAGGTATAGTGGTGATCAGCGGCAAACCCGGCTCTTTTATTGCAGGTGCTGATATCTCAATGCTGGATAGCTGCGAAACGGCTGAACAGGCAGAAGCGATTGCCCGTATGGGACAGGACATGTTTAACCGGTTGGAACAGCTGGCTGTGCCTGTCGTTGCAGCGATTCATGGCCCATGCCTGGGTGGCGGGCTGGAATTGGCATTGGCGTGCCATGCCAGAGTAGCAACGTCTGATCCTAAAACGGTACTGGGCCTGCCTGAAGTGCAACTGGGGCTATTACCTGGCAGTGGCGGTACACAACGGCTGGCTAAACTGGTTGG
>CAZXTH010000440.1:1120-2847 GCA_964643585.1 uncultured Pseudoalteromonadaceae bacterium | reverse complement strand
GGCTCCAACGGTTAGCTTAGAGTAAGCTGATTCCTGCTTAAGTGAACGGTATTAACAAGGGCAGGGGGTTACCTGAGATGGTTCCCTGCCATTATTCAGCGCTGTTATCCAGCATCAGCACCATGCCGGGCAGGGTAATCAGCCTGGCATTATTCACTCTGGCCAGTGACTGTAATGTGGCCTCCGGGTCGTCGAGCGAAAAGTTACCGGTAATCCGCTTTTGCCCTAACGACGAGCTGCCCAGCCAGATAAAACCACTGTGGTAGCGGGCAATTTCCGTGACGATATCTGACAGTAATTGATCTTCAAAAATCAGCCGGTTATGCACCCAGCTAAAGTCCTGTAACCGTGCGCCCTGCGGCTGAAATTGCAGCTGTTTATCCATGATAGCGCTGTCTCCGGCCTGCAATAACGGCAGCTCGGTATCGGTTGCTTGTTCAGCCACTCTGACTAAGCCCTGTTGTACGCTGACACGGGTGAGTTGGTTATGCTGCCTGACAGTAAACGCGGTGCCGACGACGGTAACCAGAGCCTTGCCGCTTTTAATCTGAAATGGCAGTGCATCGTTTTTAGCCACTTCAAAAAAAGCTTCGCCGTCGTGCAGTATCACTTCACGCTTTTCTGCTGATACGGTAACCGAGACCCGGGAACCGGTATTGAGTGTCAGCACTGAACCATCGTTCAGTTGCCACTGCTTGCGCTCACCGGTATCGGTAATGTAATCGCCCGGCTGTGGCGGGGTGGTGAACAGGGAAACCGATAACGTGATCACCGCAGCTGCGGCGGCAACGGCACTGAGTTTTGGCCAGTTCAGCTTTTGCAGCCAGCGGCGTTTTTCAGGCCGTGGCTGTTGTTCCCGCTGTTGCTGTAGTTGCTGTGCGGCCAGGGTAATGTCCGGCAATTGCCAGAGGGTTTCTGCTTCGGCAAAGGCGCTGGCGTGTTCCGGGCTACGGTTCAGCCAGCGCAGAAAGCTGGCCTGCTGCTCGGTGGTTAATTGCTGGTTCTCCCGTAGTGCCAGCCAGTCCAGCGCTTCAGTAAAAACCGGGTTGTCAGTCTCTGGGTACTGTTGTTTCACATTGTTATCCGGGCGTTGAAAGTTCTAATTATGATTTTGAAAATGTTTGATACACAAGGCCATGACCAGTTTTACTTCTTTTTGTACGGTGCTTTCTGATACTGCCAGATGTTCAGCAATCCGGGCATGGCTCCAGCCATTAAGGCGGTTAAGAATAAATACCTGTTGCTGGCGTTCGCTCAGCGCTTGCAGGGTATCTGACAGCGACTGAATGGAACGGCGCCCTGCGACGATAACATCAGGTGCTGAATTTTCACAAATGCTGTTTGCAATCATGTCGTCGTCATCGTGCTCTGGTGTTACCAGAAAACGCGATTGCCGTTTGACTGCCCGCAAATAGTCCAGCCCCAGGTTGCGAGCGGTCTGGAATAAAAAAGGCCGCAGATGTTCTATCTGGCGTTGTTCAGACAATGAATTGCGTACCAGCAGATAAGACTCCTGTGTCAGCTCTTCAGCGATTGCCCGGTTGCCAACCAGACGCATAACGGCTTTAAACAATGCGGTACGGCTGGCAATAAAAATATCGTCAAGCTCTTTGTACATCGCAAGAGACATGGGGCTACTCATCATTCAGCAGAAAACACTTAAATAGGAGTGATTATCATTTGCGCGAAAGTGTATCGCGTGGATGAACTCTTTGCCAAGAAAATTA
>CAZXTH010000440.1:0-1110 GCA_964643585.1 uncultured Pseudoalteromonadaceae bacterium | reverse complement strand
CGGATTTTTACGGCTGTATCGTTTCCTGAGTCATAAATGAGAATTGTTTACATTTTCTTTGACTGAGGGATCCATGCCTAACCATGCTTTAACGCTTTTGTCTGCTGCGGTGTTATCTGCCCTGACCATGCTGAGTGCAAATGTCAGTGCCCAGCAGGTGCCTGCTGCCGGTAATACCATTGCCGATACGGCGGCGGTGTACCGTTTTGATATTGCAGCCGCACCGCTTAACCGGGCAATTAATGCCTTTATCGGCCAGACACAATGGCAGATTGGTTACAGTGCAGAACTGGCCGCTGGCGTGACATCCCCCGGTGTGATTGGCAATTTTACGGCCCGGGAAGCACTGACTCGGTTACTGTCTGGCACCGGCCTGACCTACGAGTTCAGCCAGCAAGGGCAACTGGTGACATTACGACCGATACTGCAAAGTAATGCACAAGACAATACCATGCAAGGCAGTGCGATTATGCTGGGGACGGTGCAGGTGAGTGCCTCGGCCATTCAGAATCCGAAAGATGCGGTATACAACGAAGCATCATCGGTGGCGGTGATCACCCAACGCGAGATTGAGCGTTTTCGTGGCACCAGTGTCGGCGATATTTTTCAGGGCACCACCGGGGTATTAGTGGGCGAAAACCGTAACTCTGGCGGGCTGGATGTCAATATCCGCGGTATGCAGGGGCAAGGGCGGGTACCGGTGCTGGTAGACGGTGCCCGGCAGGAAACCACGGTTTACCGGGGCTATTCCGGGGTGTCGTCGCGCAGTTATGTTGACCCTGATCTGATTGGTGCAATCAAAATTGAAAAAGGGCCGGTGATGACGGCCGAAGGCACTGGTGCCACCGGCGGTGTTATCAGCATGAACACCATTGGCGTGGCCGATATTATTAAACCTGACAATGACTGGGGTGTGCGTATTCGTGGCAGCGCACTGGGGAATAATTCAGGCTCCAGAGCCGAAGTGGGCAGTAGCTCCGGCTATAACGTCAATGGTCTCAAAGGTGAGGGGCAAACCACTTACCGGGTGGATTGTTACGTGGCAGTACTGTGCGCCGGGCCTTATGACCTTAGCAACGTAGACGGGCCGGTTCATGGTGTAATCCGGCC
>CAZXTH010000439.1:0-2848 GCA_964643585.1 uncultured Pseudoalteromonadaceae bacterium | reverse complement strand
CGTTCCTTAAACAAAAGCAGCAGGAAGTAGATTTCTCTGTCCGTTACAGTTTCTGAAGAGGGTATGAAGATGACCGTGAGCATATGGCGCAGGGTAACGGCAAAGGTATTGCTGGTGGTGTTGCTGGGCAATCCGTTGCTGGGTGCGGCGTGGGGAGCGGAGCGGGCATCTTCCTTATCTGAGGTGTTAAAAGCGCGGCTGGCAGAGGAGCGAGAAGCCTTAAAACGGGCAGCTGAGCAGGCTGCGGTGGGCAATCAGTCGGGGGTGCGCACCAATGCCGATGGTGTGACGTTTATTAACATTGCCACGCCAAGTGCCAGAGGTGTGTCGCATAACCGGTTTGAGCAGTTCAATGTACCTGAAGCCGGAGTGGTGCTGAATAACAGCCAGGGGCCGGCATTATCGGTACTGGGCGGTTGGTCTGATGGTAACCGTTATCTGGCAGGCGGCACGGCCAGCCTGATACTGACCGAGGTTACCGGAACGGGTGTGTCTTCTTTGCTGGGTTATACCGAGGTACTGGGCGACAGTGCCGAGTTTGTGCTGGCTAACCCTAATGGTATCCACTGTGATGGCTGTGGTTTTATCAATACGCCGAGGGTGACGTTTGCGACCGGTTCAGCGTTGATGCATGACGGCGCGTTACAGGGCTTCCATATTGGTGGCGGCAAGGTCGTGATTGAGGGAGCTGGCTTAAATGCGTCGCAGGTCAGCAAGTTTGATATCTTAAGCCGGGCGATGTCGCTCAATGCGGCACTGTATGCCAATGAGCTGAATATTGTCACTGGGGTCAATGATGTCGATTATGCTACCGGGGTAGTTCGGGCAGCTGAAAGTGTTGGGACGGAGCCGGGAGTACAGTTTGCACTGGATGCCTCAGCCCTTGGTGCGATGTATGCCAACCGTATCCGGCTGATAGGCACCGAGGCTGGCCTGGGAGTGCGCAGCGATGGCCTGATACAGGCAAGTGAATCGTTAACGTTATCGGCAGATGGCCAAATCGTACTTAAAGATGCACTGGCTGGTCAGCCACTGGCACTGGAAAGCCGTAGCAGTGGTGTGACCTTAAATGGCACGGTTTATGGTAGTGAAGTCAGTGTCAATGCGAAGGAAACCGTTATCAATAACGGCACCTTGGCAGCAGCGGGCAGTGTGTCAGTACAGGCTGCGCGACTTACCCAGCAGGGAGACATTCTGGCCGGAGTGGATAGCGAAGGGCAGTGGCAGGAAGGTGGACAGATACAGCTAAACGTCACCACAGAGCTTAACAACAGTGGCCGGATAATCAGCCAGGGTGAACAGAGTACCGTACAGATAAACAGTGACAGCCTTATCAATCAGCAAGATGGCACCATTCAGAGCCAGAGCCTGACCGCCGATGTAAAGCAACTGACCAATAGCGGACTATTACTGGCCGATACATTAACCCTGACTACGGATACGCTGGAAAACCGCGGCCAACTGCAAGGCCAGACGATTACCTTAACCACAGAGCAGCTGACTCAGCACGAAGGGGTTATTTACCAGCAGAATGCGCCATCCGACATCACGGGCCAACTGCGCATTGATGCAACGACACTGACCACCTCAGGCGGTCTTGTTGTCAGCGAAGGCGAAGCCATTATCCAGAGCCAGAGCATTATCCAGGGCGGTGACTGGCTGCTGGGCGGAGCCACGACCATTAATGCCGGGCAACTGACCAACAGCGGTACATTGCAATTTTTATCCTCAATAGCGCTGCAAAGTGACCTGCTGGACAATAGCGGGCAACTGCTGTTTATGGGGCAGGACACCCCTGAGTTGCAAATAGCTACCCGCCTGACTAACAGTGGTTTGCTGCAGTTTAACAGTGCAGATGTCAACCTCACGCTGCCACAGCTGATTAACACCAGCGGGCAGTTATACCACCTGGGTGAGGGGGCTTTTACGCTGAATGCACAACGGCTGGATAACCAGTCTGGGGTCCTGTTTTCAGCCGGACAGGCCATGTTACAACTGGAACAGGCAGATAACCGTGCAGGCAGTATCTTGCAAGCCGGAGAAGGAGAGCTGGTAGTTAATATTGCTGATCAATTTGATAACCGCGGGGGGCAAATTGTTACCGAAGGTAATCTGCAGCTAAATGCCGCCAGCCTGCAAAACCAGCAGGGCGAGATTTTGGTTACCGGCCAGAATGCAACGTTACTGGCTGAAACGGTAATAAATACTGAGGGCTCAATTCAGCTGGCAGGAATGGGTGCCCTGACCATCCGTACAACCGACTTGCTAAATGAGCAAGGTCAGCTGGCAGCGGGTAATCAGTTAATCGTTGAGGCAGATACCTTGTTTTCTTCCGGTAACATTCAGGGCCGGACAGTGGATATCAATAGTCGGCAACTGAGTAATGAAGGGCAGTTACTGGCTGAAACCGCTCTGAATATTAGCACTGCAACATTAACTAACAGCGGTCAGTTGCAAGGTGAAACTGTACTGTTGCAAGGCTCGGAATTACACAATAGCGGTACAGTGGTTGCCACCGGGCTGGCAGCTGATAACGGGCAAGCAGAAGCCTTACAGTTGGTGCTGGCAAAAGTAACCAATAAAGGCACCATTGCCAGTTACGGTCAGGATTTTTCTCTACAGAATATGTCGCTGGATAACAGCGGCGGTACTTTACTCCATACCGGTCAAGGGGTGTTATCGGTTACCACCCTTGATGCACTGAATAACCTTGCCGGTAATATTATTACCCACGGTGATTTATCACTGGTGGTCAGCCAGTTGAATAACCAGGACGGGTTAATTCAGATTGCCGGGGCAGCCGGTATTGAAACCGCAATACTGGAAGGCGAAAACGTTATTTTCTTAT
>CAZXTH010000438.1:0-2857 GCA_964643585.1 uncultured Pseudoalteromonadaceae bacterium | reverse complement strand
GAGCTATGCGTCCGCACTTGATAAAAATGGCGGAGAAAGAGGGATTCGAACCCTCGATAGAGTTTCCCCTATACACCCTTAGCAGGGGTGCGCCTTCAGCCACTCGGCCATTTCTCCGCGCTGTGTTGCGGCGTGTATATTAATGTCTCAGGAAAATAAGTCAAACAATTTTTCGGGCCACGTGGTGCGTTTGCTGGCCTTTTAAACAATTCGCTGAATTTTTGTTATCTTATTGACGAAAGCAGCAAAATTGCGCAGCAACAACCTGGTTTAGTTGGTATTACTCATTGTCATGAACAACTTCGCCGTCTTTTTCGGCCTGTATCCGCATATAGATTTCTTCACGGTGAACGGAAACATCTTTAGGTGCATTAACACCAATACGTACCTGATTTCCTTTAACACCCAGAACGGTCACAGTAACTTCGTCACCGATCATCAGTGTCTCGCCAACACGACGGGTAAGAATTAGCATTCGCTTGCTCCTTTTTCCTTAAACCCAGTGAAAAAATTCACTATTTAATATGATTAAAGCGCCGTATCATACCCCAGCCATTAACCTTATGAAAAGTAAGTCGGTTAATTTTATACACCGCTTTGTGGCATGGCAAAGAACTCTACGGCAAATTTTAGCAACTTTGTTGTAATACTTTTCTGAAAGCGACATAACTACGGTTTATAACGACCAGCTCCACGCTGTACCTCTATAAACCGCAATTTGTATATCTTTTTTGAGAATAATATCTATATAAGGTAAAGCGACAGGATTAAGCCTGTAATTTAGCTGTTACCAGAGAAATTGCACTCTGTAACGCATCAGGCAACGCAGTAACGTCTGTTCCGCCTGCCTGAGCCATATCCGGGCGGCCACCACCTTTGCCACCCACCTTATCTGCAACCGCAGCGACCAGCTGACCAGCATGCACCCGATCAACCAGATCTGCTGTAACCCCGGTAATCAGGCTGATTTTGCCATCATTTACTGTTGAAAGCAGTAATACCGCAGACCCAAGTTTATTCTTCAGCTCGTCAAGCATTGTTCGCAGCGCTTTTGGATCTGTCGGTTCAAGCTGAGTAATCAGTACCTTAACACCAGCAATATTCTGAACCTGTTCCTGCAATGACGCACCAGCCTGACTGGCCATCTTATTTTTCAACTGCTCGATTTCTTTTTCCAGTAACCGGCTACGTTCCAGCGTCTGCTGCACCCGCTCAGCAATACTAAACAGGTCACCTTTAAGTAAGGCTGCAACATTACCCGCCTGTTGTTCCAGCTGCTGAATATAAAGCACAGCGCCTTCTGCTGTAGTAGCTTCAATACGGCGCACACCTGCAGCAATGCCACCTTCTGACACAAGCTTGAAGAAACCAATATCACCAGTGCGTTGGACATGAGTGCCACCACACAGTTCCACAGAGAATGCTCCCATGCTCAGTACACGCACTTCATCATCGTATTTTTCACCGAACAGGGCCATTGCACCCGCAGATTTAGCTTGCTCAATTGGCATAATACGGGTTTCAACAACCAGATTAGCCTGAATTTGCTGATTCACCAGTTGCTCTATCTGACGCAGCTCTTCTGGTTTCACTGCTTCAAAATGTGAGAAATCGAAGCGCAGCCGCTCTGGTCCGACTAATGAACCTTTCTGAGTAACATGCTCGCCCAGCACCTGGCGTAATGCAGCATGCAATAAATGCGTAGCTGAGTGATTCTTGCGAATAGCATTGCGACGTTGCTGGTCAATCGCAGCTTCAACTTTGGCACCCTGCTCCAGTCGGCCTTTCAGTTGGCCTTTATGAGCAAACGCATGGTTCAGCTTCACAGTATCCTGAACGATAAATACAGAACCATCCGCCAGTGCCAGAGTACCGGTATCACCGATCTGACCACCGGATTCTGCATAAAATGGTGTTTTATCCAACACAATCAGTGCCTGCTGGCCATCTGTCAGTGAGCTGACAGTTTTACCATCACAGAAAATCTCCTGAACTACGGCATTACCAAAGTGCTGCTCATAACCGGTAAATTCCGTTTGTACTTCTGATGTCAGCGACTGATTATAATCCGTTCCAAACTGGCTCGCTTGCTGGGCGCGTTTACGCTGCTCTGCCATTGCCAGTTCAAAACCATCGTGATCAATAGACAAGCCTTTTTCCCTAGCGACATCATTGGTCAGATCAACCGCGAAACCATAGGTATCGTAAAGCCGGAATACCAGCTCACCAGGGATTTCAGTACCATGAAGACGCGAGAGCTCATCTTCCAGAATACCAAGGCCACGTTCCAGGGTTTTACCAAACTGTTCTTCTTCCAGCCGTAAGGTTTTTTCAATGATGGCCTGCTTGGCTGTCAGTTCAGGATAGGCTTCACCCATTTGCCCTGCCAACGCAGCTACCAGTTTCCAGAAGAAACTGCCTTTAGCTCCCAGCTTATTACCATGGCGTACCGCCCGGCGAATAATACGACGCAGTACATAACCACGGCCTTCGTTAGATGGCTGTACACCATCAGTAATCAGAAATGAACAGCTTCGGATATGGTCTGCCACAACGCGTAGTGATTTATCATTCAGGTCCTGAGCACCCGTCACTTCAGCAGCCGCTTTAATCAGTGCCTGAAAAGTATCAATTTCGTAGTTACTATGCACATGCTGCAGAATAGCGGCAATCCGCTCCAGCCCCATGCCAGTATCTACGCTTGGCTTAGGCAGTGGCTCCATTCGGCCGTCAGCATGACGGTTAAACTGCATAAAAACGATATTCCAGATCTCAATATAACGATCACCGTCTTCTTCCGGAGAACCCGGAGGGCCGCCCCAGATATCAGCACCATGGTCGTAAAAAATCTCTGTGC
>CAZXTH010000437.1:0-2867 GCA_964643585.1 uncultured Pseudoalteromonadaceae bacterium | reverse complement strand
TGTGCAGTGGGGAGTAAATGCTGCGTCGTCTTATCAGGTGCGCAACTCTCAGCTGAATGTTTTTGCCGATAAAATTACCGGCGCAGAATTTTTAAGCCGTAACAGCTCTTATGGCAGCTTCCTGAATTTTCAGACCTTTCCTACTGCTAAAGTGAATACCGCCCTTAACCTTAACTACCGCAGAAATAAATCTGAGGCACCGGATGTACAGGATGGTTTCAGCACTTTTGATAATGATCAGTATAGTGCTGCATTACAACTTGCCAGCCGGGACCGTTCTGCTGATTTTTTCTGGGTAGCATCAGGTAGTTATGGCAGAACAACCCGCGAAGTAGCAGATGATTTTATTTCTGAAACGGCCAGTTTTCTGATTGGTGTACCGTTGTACCACCGTGTTTCAGTGATAGGGCGGGCCAGTTATGAATCGAATAACAGTTCATCGAGTTTTAATAACGATTTCCGTTCTTATGGCGCCGGGCTGGAACTGAAGCTTGGCCGGGTATCACGGGTTAATGTTTCGGTGAATCGTTCCACAACCACTAATCCATTGCAGGAAGAAGACGAAACCTATGTAGCCGGTGACTTTTATCTGGCACCGTCCCGGCGAACGTCTCTCAGTGGATACTGGGACCGCCGCTATTTTGGGCGTACTGCAGTTATTTCCGGCCAGTATAACTTGCGCCATCTGACGATGCGGTTATCTGTTAACGATACCGTAAGAAGCATGTCAGCTCTGGATTATGAGCTGGAAGATTTGAATTTTATCTGCCCGGACGGAAGCACTAATATTGGTGATTGTTTCCTGCGTCCGCCAAACTATCAGCCGGGTGCTGGAGAATATGAGTGGTCTTTACCTATTGTTCGTCAGGATATCCGGGAAGATATAGTACTGCGCCGAGCTGGCACACTGAATATTGGGTATAACAAAAACCGGTTACAGCTGGGGCTGGGCGTTAGTATATCGGAAGATGAATATGTTGAGCTGAATCGGGTTAACCGCAGTAATAACTACCATCTTAATGCATCCTGGAAATTGTCTGAACATATGAAGCTGGTGTCGTCAGTCCGTTTTTATCAGTTGAAGTATGTTACGGA
The DNA here is from genome assembly GCA_964643585.1 of uncultured Pseudoalteromonadaceae bacterium. Taxonomy (GTDB): domain Bacteria; phylum Pseudomonadota; class Gammaproteobacteria; order Enterobacterales; family Alteromonadaceae; genus Alishewanella. The sequence continues at coordinate 1,772 of CAZXTH010000437.1, read as the reverse complement.
ACAGCGCAACGACGATAATCTGTCAGCTTCTGTTGGTTTGGAGAAAAAACTTTCGGCCCATTCGGTAATGTCCGTTAATGTGCGCAGAACGTCACGGGAATCAAATATTGCTGACCGTGATATCAGTGAAAACCGGGTCTGGGTCAGTTACCAGTATAATTTCTGAGCTTTTAGAGTCCGGCCTGATCTCACCCGGATTCTATCCTGTATACAGTTTTGGTAAACGGGTCATTTACGGGGATTGTACATGTCTGGATTAACACAATTGCTTGGTCTTGCTGGTTGGCTTGTCATAAGTTTTATCGCTGCGGGTATAGGTGCTGTAGCATCAGTTAGTGCAGCGGCTTTTTATGAACAGTTGATTCAACCAGCCTGGGCTCCACCTGCATCAGTATTTGGCCCGGTCTGGACCGTATTATATGTATTGATGGCACTTGCTGCCTGGATGATATGGCGGCAAGGTGGGTTTCGTGCTAACGCCATGGCGCTGATTTTATTTCTGGTACAACTTGCTGTAAATGCTGCCTGGAGCTGGCTGTTCTTTGTCTGGCACCTTGGTGCTGTGGCATTTTTCGATATTATTCTGCTCTGGTTGCTGATTGTGGCGACTATTGTGTTTTTCTGGCGTATCAGGCCTCTGGCCGGTGCTATATTGATACCGTACTTGTTGTGGGTCAGTTTTGCTGCTGTGCTGAATTTCTCTGTGTGGCAGCTTAATCCGCAGATTCTGGGATAAATTAAAACCGAAGTTATATTAACCGTAGCCTTCCGGCACATATTACATCAGAGAGTAATCATGATAAGAATAATACGCTCTTGTTTATTGTATATGGCTTTAGTATCTGGTCTTTATGGTTGCAGCTCAACGGAGCTGGATACGTTTAGTGATACCATGAATTGTATCAACCAGCACCCGAATAATAGCTACGCTCAGAACAATTGTATCAATGCTATGTCGCAAATGCGGCAGTGCAGTACTGCAGAAAGTTCCCTGTCAGCACAGGAAACTGCCATCAGTTACAGTATTGATAATCTGAATAGAAATAAGCGTAATGCTGATGCCGCTTTTGAACCGCTTTATAAGCCAGATCAGATTTATTTTATTTGTGAGTCAGATTCATCCTGCTATGACCGATATATTCGACAGGCGCAGGATAGTCTGAGCCACTTCAAACAGAGCTTGTATGACTATGATGCTGCGGTGCAAAGTTATAACCAGACATTAAGTTATTCTGAATTCTGCTTTGTTTCTGCTCATTACTATGAACACCGCGATGAATACTCAAGAATGGCAGACTATATTGAGCATCTGCAGAGCATGATTAACCATTATCAGAATTGATTTTATAAATTTTCGTGCCTTGTAAGGAAAAATTAATGAATTTAAGATGTTTGATAAAAATAACTGCATTATTACCTGTAGTAGTAAATGCACTTGAAGCCTCACCATTAGCAGAGATAAAAGCGTTGCACAGTTTTACCAATTGGGGTAACGCAGATATAGCTGTTGTTTTGCAGGATACTAATGGTATCTGTAAAGGATTCTGGTTTAATAAAGATGATGCCGGATACCAATCAAACTTAAGTATGCTGCTTGCTGCATATCAAGCGAATACTAAAGTAATACTCCATGGGCATGGAGAGTTATCTGCCCGGTGGCAAGGCTCCGGAACACATTATTGCAAGTTAGATAGTGTGACTTATTCCAGATGATCTATTTAAGAATCTGACTCAGGAGTAAATAGCCGCTACTGAAACAACGGCTATTTACT
>CAZXTH010000436.1:0-2870 GCA_964643585.1 uncultured Pseudoalteromonadaceae bacterium | reverse complement strand
ACAACTGCTCGCCGCTGTTCTGGTTAAAGTTAGCACCCGGAATAATCTTCACTGCTGCCAGTGCGGCTTCAATATCCGCCTGGTCACCATAGCCACTGATAACGTAAACCGGTTTGCCATCAACGATGAACAATTCAGCTCCCTGCACACTGGCGTTATCCAGATACTGCAGCGTAACAGAGAACGCTGACGGGCCACCGCTGGTTTCTACCCGGACAACATCTGCCAGGGTAAACGGTACATCTTCAGTCACATCAAACGGGATAGTTTCCAGTGTGACAATGTCCGGCGCAGGAGTCGTACTAGTTGGCGATTCCTGATAATCCGCAGGAATAGTCAGCGTAAACTGGCTGCTGTCTTTGGTCATGGCGGCTGAACCATCACGGTTATAAGCCGTAATCGTTAACTGGTGGCTGCCTTCTGCCGGTTTGCCATCTACCGAGAATGTCAGTTGATAATGCGCGCCATCTGCATCCATAACCAAGCGGGCATCATTTGGATCCAGCGTCACTACCCAAACACCGGAAGAACTAATACCGTTATCACCACTGATATGCCCGATATAAGTACCGCCATCAATACTGACACCTTGCGGCACACCTTCAATAACGATTTTAACCAGTCGTTCAGAACCATCAGTATCCGGGCTGGTAACCTGCAGATCGGCGGTGAAACGGGTATTCTGGTTCACAGTAACATCATTGCCATTAACCGTAACAGCCGCGGCATCGCCATCAAGCTGCAGCAGTTGTTGGCTGATTTCATCTGTCACTGCCTGATTAACCAGTTGATAAACTGCTGAAACCGGCCCTTTCACATCAGTGTAGGTATGGCCGTTAACTGTCACACTGTCAGTAACCTGATACTTAACATCCAGTTGCGCTGTCACATCGCCAAGCTGGCCAGCAAACTGTACATACAGTTTGCTGAATACGGAGCTGTCGAGCTTCAGATAATCGCCATCAACCGTTACACCCGGTACGCTGGCATCCAGAGCAACAGTATTGCCACCAACATACAACGTAAAGGCCGGGTCAGACAGGTCGCTGATATTAATCCATACATATTGCAGTGATTCACTGTTATCTGCATCGCCCTGTGTCAGGCCAAAATTCAGCTTAGTCAGCGTATCTTCTTTAGACGTCGTAGCCAGTTGCATAGCTGCTTCAGCAACCGGCGTTACCAGTAAGGAGACCTTGTGCACATCACCGGTACGGCTGTTACCATCATTTTCAGTACTGATAAACCGTACATTAAAGGTCAGTTCACCACTGAAATCCGGATTATCAGAGCCGATAACAACCGCTCCATTGCCAACCTGCTGGAATTGCTCCAGTGTCATACTCCATTTACGGCCTTCACCGCTACCACCCATGAAAGTGGCGTTATGCAGCGTAAATCCTTCAGGAATACCGGTGACCATCACAGTCACTTTTTCTGAACCATCGCTGTCATAACTGCGGATATCCTGTGGTGTGCTGAATACACTGTTCAGTACCAGCGGCTGACCAGCAAGCTCAGTTTCAGTCAGAACCTGGTTAAACTGTTGTGCCGCTCCCTGATCATCGGTGGCTGTTTCGGTTGCCAGCCCGGTATTCAGTACCGGATCTGCTACACCACGCAACTGTACTTTCAGATCCAGCTGGGCAGAAACAGTGCTGGTATCGCCGTTAGATTGCTCAACGGAATAGCCGGAGACTTTCAGCGTAAAGTCATTATTACTGTTATGCGGCGGAATAATTAACAACGGGGCATTGTTATCAAAATTACTGATCTCTACCCGGCCGGAAGTATCACCATCCGTATAAATAACAACTCCGTTGTAAGATAAGCTGGCACCTTGCGGGATATTCTCAATCACCACGGTATAGGTTTCACTGCCATCGGTATCATCAGAAGCAATATTGACTGATAACGGAATACCGCCACCGGTCAGATTACCCGCAGCATCCCGACCGCTATCTTCAAGACCATGGCTTTGCTTGATTTGCAGAGTAACATCATCGGCTACCGCCACAATATTAAAAGACAGCTGCACCGCATTTGATGTCCATGGTGTTACCGCTTCACCGGTATTATCATCATAATCCTGAGTATGAACTTTCATATCCAGAATAACCTTGCCGCTGAAATGCTCCGGTGCTTTAAAAGACACCGTATCCAGATACGCAGCCGGGATTTTGGCAATAGTGCCTGCTGAAGTCAGAATAATCTGATGATACTGACTGCCATCAAAGTATTGCAGTACAGAACCGGCCAGTGCCGACGGATCGGTGTTCTGGCTACTGATAGACAGATAAGCAAAGGTTTCTTCAGCTTTCACCCCGTCCACATTGTCAGGATTATTGGCATATAGTGCAAAGTCTGTGGTGTTCAATGCTAACCAGCCTGCATCTTCCAGCCCCAGATCGCCATAATCGTGACCGGTATTCCAGTCAGAACCTGATACCAGTACTTCAGACACAGCTTTAACTACCAGCGTTTTAGTGGCGGTGGTATTGACTACACTGGTGTCGGTGCCGTTGGTGTCAGTAGTTTGAACCAGATACTCCAGATCAATATCCACACTGCTTTGTGGTGGTGGCGTGATGGTCAGATTCTGGTAGCTTGCCAGATCAAACAGATAGTATTCTTTGCCACCCACAGTCATTGTTGACAATGTTGCCGGATCAAAGTTGAATTCAGCGCCCTGTTGTTGCAGTGCATCAAGCTGGGCTTTATTGATCCCTACTGCAGTAATAGACTCGCTGCCATCAGTATCGGTCAGGCGGAAAATGCTGCTGCCATCTTGTTGTTTAAACAGGAATGCAGCAGTATCTTCCAGGCCTGTCGCCGGTGTTGCAATAGTGACATCACTAGCCACAGGTGCT
>CAZXTH010000435.1:0-2872 GCA_964643585.1 uncultured Pseudoalteromonadaceae bacterium | reverse complement strand
CTTAGATAAATCAAATCCATTCTGCTGAAATAGAGCTAATGCATTTCCGGTATCGTCATCTGGAAATTGATTCACGTAAAAAAACCTCCTCTAATCGTCATAATCACCAACCTTAAAAAGATCCTCTGCTAAGTTATCAGGGGGTAAAGGCTCTTCAACCTGACCAACAAAATCATCGAACTGGCACTAGGAAGGTGTCAAGACTTCAGGATTCTGCAGTTATACGGGTATCTTGCAGACATCTGAGAGCAGGATCCACTCAGTGTGAAACTGAAATCTGACACTCAGCCACCATATATAACATATCCAACACCTACCACTCATAAAATGGTTCTATATTCATTCCCCAATCGCCAAAAAACAAAAAAATAACAGAAAAAATAAACATGAAAATAGCTAACAATTTTATAAACACGCAAGCAATAGAAACCAAACCGACATAACGAGAGGTATTACCCTTAATAGTTTTCCTCAATTCATCTGAAATATTCAAACCTAATAGTGCACCAGCAACCAAGAACATACCAACTATTCGACTGACGTCATCTCTGATTGTTGGAATATTCATAAAAAGCAACCACAAACAAAGTAGAAAAACTGAGAAATGAAAAGCTGCATACATTGATTCATGCTTCAAGATGCTTATAGATTTTTCTTTACTCACAGCCAAGTAAATAAAACATAACACAACCTTAAAGTGAAAACTTTTAGAGTAATAAAATTCATCGGTGAAAGCTAATATGGCCATATCTACAGCTATGAATAAAATAAATACTATCCACATGTGCAACAATGCTTTTCGATTAAAATATCCAGCATGCTCTTTAGTCAACAATGTATTGCCCTTCTTTATCAACCCTAACCACCGGTTTACCTGTTCGTGGGATAGTACGAGTTTTAGGTTTTAAAATTCTCGCATTTTGCAAGATGGCTGATGCAGAACCATCAACACCAGTTATCAGCGATAACGACTCTCCGGCCACCAGAAAATATGCCATCTTCTCCCTAGCAGTCATAAAAGCAACTTTGCCCACGACTACTACAGTGGCTTCACTAACCAGAAATATTGCAGCTGAATACTTAGCTGCTTCATAAAACCCATCAGCAACTTCTCGCTGAGAACGTAAATATGATGTTCACATAACAGACATAGCAGTGTCGTCTGATGGTGCCACTGCATCACATGTCTTTTTGTGGAAAATTAAGGCGAATATTTATTACTCACCACCTTGTGGTCTTTTAGGTGATCTGCCAATTCCGAAATCGTGGGGTGAACATTGAACACTAAAGAATATCTTTAAATGTCAATTCAATATGATTATTATCGAAATTTATACCCCCAGCTCCATCGCTGCATTTTAATATCACTTTATCTTTTCTCTCTGTAATATCTATACCAGCATTTCCAACCCATGCCTGAGTTATGCTATCAACTTCCCACACGTTCCAGAGCTTTAATTTTGCCAATTTTCTGGGTATACAGAATAGTTGAAATTCCAAGGGAGAAGTATCTTCCCATAAAATGATTTCAGCAGATTTGGTTCCATTTATGTCGATGACTCCCTTATCAATTTTTATTTTTATTCCTTGTCTAAAATCTGAATTAGTCCCTAACCACTTGAAATTGAGTAATACACCTTTCGCTATATCCAAAGTATAGATTGAATGTATTTTTCGTCCGTTTACCTCTATTGGACTTCCCATAGAAAATTGAAATTGTTCAGAAAGTGTTTTAATAGTCATTAATTAATACCCTGGCCTCCTAAACGGGTCCACAGCAGCATGCTCTTGAGGCCAACGAGGCACAAAAGCCCTGCCAGCATTTCTATATGGAATAGGCTCATGGCTTAACTCCATCGACTCAATGCCACCTTTATCTGCGTTATATTTTTGTGGTGCTCTTCCTTGCGTCATACGCTTTAAGTTTTCAGCGCCATGTTTACTTGCAGCTCCTGGCTGCTATTCCTTTGGGAAAATACTTTTCTCACGCCGATGAATGAGTTATCTAGTCTGATATCAACGACTTTCTTTTCTTGTACCCTAATCAGAAAGTTTGAAAATGCAGTTACCTGCAATCGGTAATATTCTTATTCCCTGATCGTACTTTGACTTTGCACCTTGAGTATATCTGTGTGAACGAGCGTTAGCCTCAGCACCAGTAACAGGATTGACAACTACAGCTCCCGCCTTAGTAATTTTTTTCAATTTTGCCGCCAGCTTATCAGCAATAACTATTTTGCCCTTTTCATCAGACATGAAAGATAAAGCTGACTCTTGAAGGCCAATGCTATCTAATCTCCCAACATCCAAATTAATAGTACCTGGGTTTAGGTCATAGAACTTGTTTGGTGAAGATGTATCCATGTTTGGTCTCTCTTTAGTGAGAATGATGCGGATATCATTATCTAAACTAAGCATATCAAGTGAAAGCTCATTCTCAATTACTTTCATTGTAAACGGTCTGAGAACCATCATAATCATAATCAAATTAAATTCAGAACTTATAGAATTCAAATAGTCTATGAGTTCGTCAGGGGTTGCATGGAACTGGATCATTATTTTTCTCATATTACATCCTAATCGTAACGCTCAAATTTTGAATGATTGTTCCTCCATCATTCTCTATTTTATCTGCAATTTCACGAGTTTTCTTATTATGAGGCGCAGCAGGATCTACTTTAGGGCCTCGTTTAGCCCCTTTCCCCTGTTTTACATTCCCTCCTGTCACAGGACTTGGAGTAACTGAGACCACCACCACTGTCGCCATTGTGCTATATAGCGCTATCTGCGCACTTTCTATAGCAGCCAATTGTTACCCGGGAACACGTTCCCGGAACATTACAACAACGCCTGCCACAGTTAATCCGGCAAG
>CAZXTH010000434.1:0-2900 GCA_964643585.1 uncultured Pseudoalteromonadaceae bacterium | reverse complement strand
ACATCACCCCGACCAAACCGGCACCAATCTAGCTGGCCAGCCTGATCCGCTGGGCCTCACCGCCGGAAAGGGTTTCTGCGCTGCGTGACAGGTTCAGATAGTTAAGGCCGACGTTAACCAGAAAACTCAGCCGGTCCTGAATTTCTTTCAGCACTTTTTCGGCGATTTTCGCTTTCTGGCCTGTCAGCTGCAGCTGCTGGAAGAACGCCATACAATCACCGATTGATAATTCGACCACTGTTGGCAGGTTGGTTTTACCGATAAAAACATGGCGGGCTTCTTCCCGTAAACGGGTGCCACTGCAGCTGGGGCAGGACTGCGTAGCCAGATATTTGGCCAGTTCTTCCCGTACCGCATTAGATTCGGTTTCGCGGTAGCGGCGGTCCATGTTTGGCAGGATCCCTTCGAACGGATGGCTGCGCAGCACCACATCGCCGCGATCATTCAGGTATTTAAAATCGATAACGGTGGTGCCGCTGCCGTACAGAATAATGTCCTGATGCTTTTTGCTCAGTTGCGAAAAGGGCACATCCAGCTGAAAGTGATAATGCTCAGACAGCGATTTCAGCATCTGAAAGTAATAGAAGTTACGCTTATCCCAGCCACGAATGGCACCACCGGATAGACTCAGTTCGTTACTGACGATGACTTTTTCCGGATCGAAAAACTGCTTAACGCCCAGGCCGTCGCAGCTTGGGCAGGCGCCTGCCGGATTATTAAAGGAAAATAGCCGTGGTTCCAGTTCGGCCATCGAATAACCACAAGTCGGGCAGGCGAAGTTGGCCGAGAAAATCAGTTCTTCGGCTTTAGGGTCGTCCATATGCACGACTTTGGCGATACCGCCTGACAGTGATAATGCTGTTTCAAAAGATTCTGCCAGCCGCAGCTTAATATCTTCCCGTACCTTGATACGATCTACCACTACTTCAATGGTATGTTTTTTATGTAAGTCGAGCGTTGGCGGATCAGATAAATCGCAGACTTCACCATCTATCCGGGCCCGGATATAACCCTGAGCTGCCAGCGTTTCCAGGGTTTTAACGTGCTCGCCTTTACGTTCCTGTACCACCGGTGCCAATACCATCAACCGGGTATCCGCCGGGAACTCGGTTACTTTATCCACCATCTCGCTGATGGTCTGTGCCGCTAATGGCAGATTATGGGTTGGACAGCGCGGTTCGCCTACTCTGGCAAATAACAACCGCAGATAGTCGTAGATTTCAGTGATGGTGCCAACGGTAGAACGCGGGTTATGTGATGTGGATTTTTGCTCAATCGAAATTGCCGGGGATAAGCCTTCAATATGATCGACATCTGGCTTTTCCATCAGACTTAAAAACTGGCGGGCATAGGCAGATAACGATTCGACATAACGGCGCTGCCCTTCGGCATAAAGGGTATCGAATGCCAGTGATGATTTGCCGGAACCGGATAAGCCTGTAATAACAATCAGCTTGTCACGCGGGATTTCCAGAGAAATATTTTTCAGGTTATGGGTGCGGGCACCCCGAATATCGATTTTATCCATTACAGCGTTCCAGTGGCGGCAGTAAAAACAGGGTCGGAGACCGAACTGTACAAATATACACTATCTGTGATAAAGGTAAAGCGGCGGGGTAAACAGAAACGGCGGAACCGGCTGGTTCCGCCATTGGGATTAGAAGGTATAGGTCAGGCTGAAATCAACACTACGCGGCATAATGTAGCGGCCGTTAGGTGATGTCGGGTTGCGCGGGTCGCCTTCGGTCAGTCCTTCCTTGTCGGTCAGGTTGCTGACGGCCAGCTGGGCCCGAAGCTGCGGTGTTAATTCCAGTTGCAGCCCGGCATCGATTTTGGTGTACCCGGCCAGTGTGACGTCGTTACCGTTGTCGGCATAGCGATCTGACACTGAAGACAGCGTACCGTAAACAGTAGCAAACATATCGCCGACTTCAAAACCATAGCCCGGTGTTAGCCGTAGCTGCCATTTAGGCTGGCGCATTACGCGGTTACCTAGCCAGTCTGCCTCCGGGTGGTGGGTAATTTCGGTTTTCTGGATGGTTGAGTTCAGGTTGATGGAGAAGCCGTTGCGGGCAACATAGTTGAAGTCTATTTCCAGGCCGAGTGCTTCTGTGGTCAGAATTTCTACCGGAGCGCCGGGGCGTGGTACAAAGCTTTCGCCGTCTACTTCGTTAAAGAAGGACGTCAGGTACAGGCTGTAGTTTTGCTCGGCCCATTTATAGCCCAGTTCATACTGGGTAACTTCTTTAATCAGGTTATCGCCGGAGCTGTAAACGTCAAAATTATCGCGGAAGTCGTCAAAGTAAGGCATTTTGTTGCCTTTATTAACCCTGGCGAACATGCCCATATTACGTTGCCACATCCAGTTTACCCCGGCAGTCCAGGCAATTTTGGATTCGTCATAATCGACCGATTTACTGATATTACCGGTCAGGCCCTCGTCTACCACATAGGTAATTTTATGGTTTTCGCGGCGGATACCGGCGTCCACCCGCCATTGCTCAGTTAACTGATATTCGGCAGCCGCATAGAAAGCGCGGGTTTTACCATCACCGGTGGCATCGATATCGTAACCCCAGCCGCATCCTTCAGGGGCTTCGTTACAGGCAATTCCCTGTAATACTTCACCACCACTTTGCAGCACATGCCATGACTGATTACCAATAGACCACCAGTCCTGTACTGAGAAATCTGTACTGTAATAACCCAGCGTATAAACACCGTTACCGGTGGTTTTGCTTAGTGCCAGATCATTGGTAAAAGCTTCGATATCTTTCAGTACTACCCAGCGGCCCAGTTGTTGCACATAGGTATTGCCATCATATTCGGTGCCGGTAACTGCACCGGTCACCGGGCCGGTAATTCCGGCGACATCCTGCAGCTGTACGGCACCACCTTCT
>CAZXTH010000433.1:0-2900 GCA_964643585.1 uncultured Pseudoalteromonadaceae bacterium | reverse complement strand
CCATCAGCCCCAATGGCGGCACCCATACCAGTTCCGTGAGCGTCAGTTTATCCAGTAGCACCAGCGACGCTACTTTACGCTATACCACGAATAATACGGCGGTGACGGCCAGCTCCCCGGTCTATAGTGGTCCCTTTACCTTAACCCAAAATACTACAGTGCGGGTGAAAGGGTTTAAAGGGGGGATGACTGACAGTGCTGAACAACAGGCCTCGTTTATGGTAAATGACATTCTGGCCTGGGCACAAATTGCGATAGTTCCTCCGGCAGATTCTGTACTGGAAGAAGCATACTTACCTGAGCCTTTGGCATTAACCGGTGCTATAACTGGCAGTGCAAATGTTGCCGGTGGGCAAGCCGTTTACCAGATACCTGTTACGTTGCCGCCAGGAAGAAATCAGATCCAGCCAACCGTCTCACTCTCATACCATTCGCAAGGCGGGAACGGTATTGCAGGTGTTGGTTGGTCGCTCAATACTGGTTCTGCAATAGAACGTTGTGCAGCTACATATGCTCAGGATGGGTTCAGCCAGCAAGTGATGTTTAATGAATACCTTGACCGATTGTGTCTGGATGGTCAGCGTTTAATAGCGATATCCGGGTATTATGGCGAGAGTGGTACTTCCTACCGGACTGAAACTGAGAGCTTTGTAAAAGTGATTCAGTATGGTTCCCTGAATCAGCAAACTGCTTATTTTGAAGTATCCCGACCAGATGGTTCTGTTGCCAGTTATGGGTCAGATGCAGGTAGCCGTTTCATTCCGCAAGGGGGCAGTAATGTCCTGAGCTGGAAAATCCGCCAGGAAGCCTGGTCATATGGAATGAATACCATTGACTATATGTACCTGAGTAGCATGGGCGAACATTTATTATCCGCAATTTACTATACCGGCTCTGTGATGGCACAAGGTAACAGAGCTGTTCGTTTTAACTACGAATCGCGTAACGATACTTTACAGAATATTGTTGCCGGACGCCGTATTAACCTGACAAAGCGACTGGCAAGTGTAACAACTGAGGTAGCTGGTCAGAGAGTACACGAATACCGGCTATCGTATCGTTACAGTGATTACTCCCAGCGCAGTATACTGGCAGCTATTGCGCAATGTGGCTACAACGGAGTGCAACAAAGCTGTTTGCCTGCGACAGTCTTTGACTGGCAGGAGCAGCCAGGTGTAATTCGCCTGGAACCCTTCGGGTTTAATGGCACTATGGCGTACCCTAATGTACCTGAGGTTTCAGCTATTTTACCCCGTGGAGACGTTAATGGTGACGGAGTGCGGGACTGGCCGGGGCGTTATGTGAATGCAGAGGGGATTCAGACAGGCACGCATTCAGAAACACTAAGACCCTGTTATAAAAACTTCTTTTTGTTAAGAACTCCGGTTTGTGTTGATGTTGATATCAATATGGATGGCCTGACAGATGACTGGCGGGTGCGATCAGGTAAACTGGAGATACGTTATACTGGCGGTACCTGGCAAACAACAAATATTGTTATGGATACAAGCCAGCATAACGGACTGCTTGACAGCTATATTGCTCATAGTGCGGATTATAATGGTGATGGGTGGCCAGACCTGATGATTTATCATCACAATAACGGGCAGCCACAGTTAAAGTTATATCTCCATACCCGTAATGTTAGCCAGCCTTACGTTAATAGTCAGATAGTATTTAATTATTCTGTTTATCACTCTGGTGTAAATTATGCCCTGATAACTGATGTCCAGTTTATGGGGGATATGACGGGTAATGGGCTTCCTGATCTGATCACAGTAAAAACCGGCGCTGGCATGGCAATTGGTTATGCTCAGCCTGTGCCGGATAAGTTACTGAAAAATACCACTACTACACCTTCAAATGTACAGTTTACCAGCCAGTCACTGGATTTCGGATATTCGATAATGACTGATAACTTCAGTTATTTTATTGACATTAACGGAGATGGATTACCCGACTGGATTGGTTGGACAGAAGATGCTGACCGCGCAGGTTTTGGCTATCGTCAAAATCTGGGAAATGGCAATTTCTCGGCAAAAACATTGATTAATGGCGCCAGTCTGGCATTTCGGCAAGACTATTATATGTTGCCGGGTAATGAATTTGGCGAGCGCTTTGTACCTAAATTCGGTGGCGCACTGAAAGTGCATGATATTAATAATGATGGCCGGCCTGAGTTGCTGGTTCCGGGGCGGCGTATTTATACCGGCTGTACCACCATTTTTACTGCCTATCCTGCCGCTTCGAGCCGGTTACGCTGTGGTGATGAACTCTATGGTTTTTATTACACCACCAATGAACGTAGTTCCCGTACTAATATTAACAGTGCCCATGTTGATGACAGCATTTATCAGTTTGATGCTATTTATTTTGATATAGATAGCCAGGGACAGGTAACAGCTTATCAGGAGCCAACAGAACTTTATGGTCATGCTTATGAGTCTGTCATTATTGATGCTTATGGCTCTGGCATTCCCACCATGCTCTTTAATCATAGGCTTCAACCTGGTTTCAGCTTTACCGGCAGTGCAGGTGGTACACCTTTCAGCGGTTTTGAACAGCAGTATGGCGTATATATTAACCGGCATTTTGGCAGTGGTCAGGGGCTTACAAACAGCGATTATCAGCCAGTAGATTACCTGAAAGCTGCAACTGATGGTCTTGGTAATCGAAGCGAATGGCGTTACCGGCCTCTATCTTCCGGTGAACAAAGTGCCGGACAGCCTTTTTATCAGGTAGATCACCAGTATCAGGGGGATGGTTACCTGCATTTTGCGTCCAGTATGTATGCCGTGCAGTCGTTTACCCAGCCCAATGGTTTTGGTGGATATAATCAGACGCAGTATGCTTATCAGGGCGCAATGTATCATTTTCAGGGCCGTGGGTTTGCTGGCTTC
>CAZXTH010000432.1:0-2904 GCA_964643585.1 uncultured Pseudoalteromonadaceae bacterium | reverse complement strand
CGAAAAACGGCGTTAAGTATTCCGATGGTTCAGCCAATGGCCTGACACACCGTACTTTTGAAGCCATTCAGTATTATCTGCTGAAAGCCTCTAATAAGCTGGCACAGGAATTCGGAGCCTGTCCTAAGTTTAATGAAACCACTTATGCTCAGGGTATTCTGCCAACAGATACTTACAAGAAAGACCTTGATAAAACCTGTGCAGAGCCGCTGCAACTGGACTGGGAAAAACTGCGTAAAGATATTCTGACTCATGGTCTGCGTAACTCTACGTTATCAGCATTGATGCCATCAGAAACATCATCGCAAATTTCAAACGCTACCAATGGTATTGAGCCACCTCGTGGTCATATCAGTGTGAAAGCCAGTAAAGACGGTATTCTGAAACAAGTGGTGCCTGAGTATGAACGGCTGAAAGATCAATATGAATTGCTATGGAGCATTCCGGATAATGAAGGTTATCTGGCACTGGTCGCCATTATGCAGAAATTTGTTGATCAGACTATTTCAGCTAACACCAACTATGACCCAGCGAAGTTTGAAGGCGGCAAAGTTCCGATGAAGCTGCTGCTGAAAGATCTGCTGACGGCCTATAAGCTGGGTGTTAAGACGTTATATTACCATAACACCAGAGATGGGGCAGCCGATGTACAGGAAGACATCAAAGCAGAAATTGCTGATGATGGCTGTGCAGGCGGAGCCTGTAAGATTTAACCTGTCAGATAACGGGCCGGCAACCGGCCCGTCACTGAAGATGAAACTGAGTTAGGATATTTTCAGGCCATGGCGTACACAACATTCAACCGTGCTATCAACGATCAGCTTAAAGAGCCGATGTTCTTTGGCAATAATGTCAATGTATCCCGTTATGATCAGCAGAAATACAGCATTTTTGAGCGACTGATAGAGAAACAACTAAGTTTCTTCTGGCGCCCGGAAGAAGTTGACGTCAGCAAAGACCGTATAGACTTCCAGAATCTGCCTGAGCACGAAAAACATATTTTTATCAGCAACCTGAAATATCAGACCTTGCTCGATTCTGTGCAGGGCCGCTCCCCTAACGTTGCATTGTTGCCGATAGTTTCACTGCCTGAGCTGGAAACCTGGATTGAAACTTGGGCATTCAGTGAAACTATTCATAGCCGCAGCTATACCCATATCATCCGTAATATTTCAGCCGAACCACATAAAGTGTTCGACGATATTATGCTGAATGAAAAGATTCTGGAGCGTGCTGAAGATGTAACACGCTACTACGATGATCTGATTGATGCTGTCAGCCTTTATCAACGCTGTGGTGAAGGCCAGCATACTATCAATGGTCAGATTCATACCGTGAGCCTGCGGGAGTTAAAGCGCAAGCTTTATCTGTGTCTGATGTCAGTGAATGTACTGGAAGCTATCCGTTTCTATGTCAGTTTTGCCTGTAGTTTTGCGTTTGCTGAGCGAGAACTGATGGAAGGTAATGCCAAGATCATCAAGCTAATCGCCAGGGATGAAGCACTACATCTTACCGGTACCCAGCATATGCTGAACCTGATGGCATCAGGCGAAGATGATCCTGAAATGGCAGAAATTGCGGCAGAATGTGAAGAAGAAGCTTACAACATCTTCCTAAGAGCTGCTGCCCAGGAAAAAGACTGGGCTGAATTTCTGTTCCGTGACGGCTCAATGATCGGACTAAACAAAGATATTCTTTGCCAGTACGTTGAGTATATTACTAACATCCGGATGCAAGCTGTTGGCATGAAACCACGCCTGGCGACTACGCAAAACCCGATCCCATGGATAAATGCCTGGTTGGTTTCAGATAACGTACAGGTTGCACCGCAGGAAGCAGAAATCAGTTCGTATCTGGTTGGACAGATCGATAATGAAGTTGATGGCTCCGCTTTCGGTGACTTTGACCTGTAACCTGTTGCAATGCCAAAAGTAAAAGTGGGTACCCAGCTCAGTCTTGAGTTTGACGGAAGTCAGCGTACCCTGCTTGATGCACTGGAACAACAGCAGCAACAAGTAAACTATCATTGCCGGGAAGGCTTTTGCGGAGCTTGCCGTTGTAAATTGGTCAACGGCAATATCCGTTATCTTAATGAACCTCTTGCCTTTGTCCGCAAAGGTGAATTTCTGCCCTGCTGCAGCATTCCATTAACTGATATCGAAATAGAAATTCCCTGATAAAAATGGTAATTTGATCTCCATATAAGTAAGCAGATTATCTGCTGGCAAACATTGATCTTTTAAGGAGATCGATAAATGAAATCCATACTGTTGCTGTTAGCCAGTATCAGTCAGACTGAGCTGACGCATTTTGAGGAGTTACTGGCTAAGTCGCAGTTTTCTGAGCTTGAATATCAGATAACGGAACATGAAGACTACCAGCAACACAGTGAAGTTCTTGTTATTTATGCGCGGGCATTAATTAACCAGCAGCGATTGGATGATGCCAACGCCTTGCTGAATTTTGCTATCGCTGCTTTCCCGGAGAATCCGGAACTTAATTATCTTGCAGGTCTGAGCCAAATACGTAAGGCTCGCGATGGTAATGTATTTGTCGCAAAAGAACGGGCAACTCAGGGAGTTGCTTTACTGCAAAAAGCGGTGAGTCTGAACCCGGAACATTATGCCGCCCGGCAGGCACTTATTGACTTCTACAGTATTGCCCCTTCTGCAGCCGGTGGTAATAAAGACCAAGCCAGAGGAATGGTCAGCAAACTGGAAACCGAAAATCCGGTACAGGCAGCTCTGGCACTAAGTCGCTTGCTGCTGAATGAAAAAAAGCCACAGGAAGCGCTGGCAGTGATCGATCGCTATATGCCAGACCCGCCCCATCCACGTCTGCTGGCTCGCAAAGCTCAAATTCTCAATGATCTGGGAAATCACCACGATGCTTTTGTACAGTACC
>CAZXTH010000431.1:0-2905 GCA_964643585.1 uncultured Pseudoalteromonadaceae bacterium | reverse complement strand
TTGTGTGGAGCGCATCCAGCTGCTTTGCATTTCACCTTTTTCATTTTCGCAGCCGCAATGATTAAGGCAGTGGCTGACGGCAAGTTTACTGTCTACCAGAACCTGCAATTGATGCACTTCGTATAATGGTGTACCAAAGGCGTATCCCATACAGACTTTCCAGTGTTCGGTATAGGCTGCTTTTCCCTTGAATTGTAGGGCCATAATGGCATCGAAGGCTCTGATATCATCAGCAAATAATGCGCTTACCAGATCCAGGTTTTTGGTTCTTATTGCCAGTGCGTAGCGGGTGATGGCGTCACGGATTTTTTGTTCTGCCTGAGCTTGAGCTGTCATAACTGTATCCTCTGTAAATGATTCAGTTATAGTCGTATCAGCTTAAAATAAATCGACAACAGCAGAAGATTTTTCTGCTGTTGTCTGAAAAGGCCATAAAAAGTATCAGCGAATGGTCAGTTGGTGTTTATCGGTCTGCCAGTTTATTTTTACTTTGAGCTGCTTGCTGGCACTGTCGTACCAGGCGACGTTTTGCATCCGTTCAAAGCGGCTTTGCTGAGGTACCAGTTGCAGATACTTGCCATCGACCAGAACCTGCTGTGGTTTTGTCTGCTGGTTATGCAGTATCAGTGTCAATGTGCGTGATACAGGCTCTCCGTTATAGCCATTGCCGCTACGGCGGAATTCAAACCGCTGCTCACCTTCCTCTGCCAGAAAGTAAAAATCCAGTAACTGGTATTCACCTTTGGTCAGGCTGTCCGGGGATATACCGTCATCTTCATACAACTGGCCTTTGCTGCAATTTACACTGCTGTCGGCGTAGTAATGCAGCAATAAGTGCCCTGGCTGGTAGTCGGTGGTGCGTTGCAGCGGTTTGCTCATCGGCACAAAACTGCCTGCTTTGACCAGTACCGGGATGGTATCCAGCGTAACCGGGATATCGATCCGGTTATTACCTTGGTAGCGTTTACCATTAAAGAAATCGAACCAGACCCCGCCCGGTAATTGTACCGGCCAGCTGCTGGCCCCCGGTGCAGTAACCGGTGCCACCAGGAACGCATCTCCCCACAGGTAACTGTTTTTTTCATCCATCAGCGCATGATTGTGTTCATCAAGGAAAAACAACGGGCGCATTAGTGGCATGCCGGTGGTGCTATTCTGCCAGGCCAGAGTGTAGTTATACGGCAGCAACTGGTAACGCAGATCGATAAACGGCCGAACTTTGGCAATAGTTTCTGCATCATGAAATACCGGTTCCGGAGCGATATGTTCCTGAGCATGAGGCCGGTAAACCGGTTGGAACGTGCCGTACTGTAACCAGCGGATATACAACTCTGCGTCAAATTGCTCGCCGCCGGCAAAACCACCCAGATCAGAGTGAATATAACCAAAACCCAGCAGACCCATGGTCAGCGCCAGTTCTACCTGAGGCTGTAAGCCGCCCCAGCTGCGATCAACATCGCCGGTCCACGGCACCATACCAAAACGCTGGCTGCCGGGCGCGCCTGCCCGCATCATAATAAACGGACGCTGCTGCGGAAAATCCTGTCGCATCCCGTTATAGACCAGTTCAGCCCATTTATGGCCGTAAGCGTTATGTACTTCGTTGGCGCTACCCGCTGCATGCTGGATATCGTCAGGGTGAACTTCCGGTTCGCCCAGATCGCCCCAGATACCGCCCATGCCTTGTTTTACCAGGTCACGGTAGATATTCCAGAACCAGTCAGCTGCTGCCGGGCTGAATACATCAACCAGACCGGTATTACCGAAATAAAAGTCGAAGGTTCGCGGTTTTCCGTCCGGGCCTGGCGCTATTGCACCCGCTGTTACTGCTTCCTGCCAGCGTTTTGAGGTAGTGAGAATAAAAGGCTCAGTAACCAGAATGGTTTTGACGCCGTCAGCGGCAAAATCGGCCATCATTTGTTCGGCATTGGGGAAAGCGTTGCGATCCCAATCCAGATTGCCCATATGGCCCTGAATATCCGGCCCAAACCAGTACAGGTCGAGCACAATCGCATCCAGTGGCAACTGCAAATCACGGAATTTCTGTACTGTGGCCCTGGCTTCCGCTTCGGTACGGTAACCGAAACGGGAAGCGTAGTTACCCAGTGTCCAGCGGGCCGGCAGTGGTTGTTTACCGGTCAGAGTGGTGTAGTTATCCAGCAGTTGCGGGTAGGTATCTCCGGCAACAACGATATAAGCACTGCGGCCACCGGTGGCGGTAAACTGCATTACATCCTGCCGGGTATGGCCGAGATCGGCTTCGCCGCTGGCAGAATTATCAAACAACAGCAGGTATTTATTGCTGGATACCACCGCCGGCATACTGAAATACATCTGGCTGGATTCAGTGGTATAGCCGTAATGCGCTTTGTTATACAGCGGGAACTTTTGTCCACGCCGGTCCATACCCATTACCCGCTGACCGCCGCCCAGTAGTTTTTCTTCTGGTGTCAGTGTAAAGCGAAAGCCGTGCTGATGTTCCTGACGGATATAACCCTGTTCTTCTGCAAGTAACAGTTTACCATCGCGGTAGTAGCTGATTTGCAACGGCGATTTGCGAACCATCACCGTTAAGCTTTCGCTGCTCAGTTGCAGGGTTTCGTTATTTTCCTGCAGCTGTAAAGCGACTGTTGCCGGAGTGGTGGCAACAGAAAACGAGGGTAGTTGTTTTACACCCTGAGGCTGATAAAAAGCCTCGATCACATCTGGCTGGTAAAAACTTAGCAGCAGTTGCCCTTGTTCAGTGGTGATCTGCAGCTGATTGCCTTGCAACTGATGCGACTGATACTGCCAGGCATAACATGTACTGCTGACCAGCAGTAATAAAAAGAATAACACGCTTCTGAGCATCATCAGTTATGGCTCCAGTTGCAGAATGACAGATTCCAGCGGTGCCAATTGTATG
>CAZXTH010000430.1:0-2906 GCA_964643585.1 uncultured Pseudoalteromonadaceae bacterium | reverse complement strand
CGCATAAAACGCTTTCAAAAGAACCCAAAGGGCAGCGTTTGTCTGGCATTTCTACGGCGTTATCGCCTGTTTATGTAGAATAACTACACGGCACAGGCTCTGCCTGGTATAAATACCAGACAAATAGCTGCAAAACCATCAC
Source organism: uncultured Pseudoalteromonadaceae bacterium (assembly GCA_964643585.1). GTDB lineage: Bacteria > Pseudomonadota > Gammaproteobacteria > Enterobacterales > Alteromonadaceae > Alishewanella. The sequence goes on along the minus strand of CAZXTH010000430.1, from coordinate 2,764 downwards.
CAAAGATCAATAGCCCCTAGCTCCTGCAATGTGTCGCAGGCTCTTTCTTTGGTAATGGCGAAATTTTTTATAAATATCTCTCAATATCACCGATCTCTCCTTTATGTATTTTCATCTTCTATAATGCCTTGATATCAAGTTTTTGATTTTAAATATAAAATTTTACATATCATGTTATTATCATAGTGTTTTCTTGTTTTTTTCTTATTGTTGCCTACGCTTTGTAAGCGCTTACATTTTTGAGCGAGGGGAGACGATATGATAAAGAAATTAACAAAACTAACTGATTTTATGCTGCTTGGTGCAGTGTCCGTTATGGCTATGGCAGTGCAGGTATCTACTGCTGATGCTGCTGTTCAGTATATTGGTAATGGCAGTATTGCCAATCAGCCAAATCCTCAGGGATATAAGTGTTCAGAAGACTACGGTTTCTGGATACATAATGCCGGGGTAGTAGAGCCTGGGATTGCTGGTTGTGATCCGGTACATGGTCCGATAGGGGCTCCGACACCTCTATTGCCACAGGTAACTGGCCCTGCGGCAGCTGCACCTACAGCAACTCACCGTTGGTGGGGCTCTGTCGCATTTTATGGCGAAATGGAGGTAAATAATCCTAACCGGGCTGGCTATATTACACCCGATCCGATTACTGCCCGAATTACTGAACGTGGATTCAGAATGCTGGGCATACCAGCCGGGCTGCAATTTCAACAGGGTAATAGTTATATTTATCCTATTCCTGATCCATTCAGTGAAGTGTTTGATGGCATTGCAATCGCTAATAGCCTGCATTCACAACTACAGGCCTATCTGTATAACTATAGTGATGGCTCTGTCACCGTTGAATGGAAGAATGGTTCCGGGGCAGCCGTAATGCGTAGCACTTTTGTATATGGTTCACCTTATGCTTTTGTTGATGTATTACAAGGGCAACTGGTATTAAAAACCAAGGCGGCAGATGGGCCGGAAAAGGGGATATATCATCAGCAAGATAACCGGTTGGGGATCTGGACTGATGTGGCAGGAAACCGCAATACTTTCCTGATTGTTGGTGAAGGTGCAACAAACTACAGCCAGGCATCTTCTGCCCAGATTACAGCAACAAACAGCAGTGGCCGGTTTACGGTAGCCTTGTTGCCTGTTGGCAGTGGTTTGCCGGCTGCGGGCATGATAAATGATTTTGCCGGTTATGCGTCAAACCGGGTTGACCAGGTACAGATTAATTATACCGTTGACCCTGTGACACAGGCTGTTTCCATCAGTCATAACTACCGTTTTCAGGGGCAGCCGGTACAAACACTGACCGGTTTGATGCCATTGCAATGGAAGAATCTTACTGCACCGGTTTCCTCAAATTACCAGATCCGCAGCGCTCGCGGTATGGTGAAGTTTGCGCCAGTAAGCCAGTTTACCTATAAGCTGCCATTTGTCGGGGTATTGCCAGCAATGCCGGCACTAAGCGACAGTTATGATGTGGCAACGCTGACCCAACTGATCCGTGATTTCATCGCTCAAGGGCCCGCGGTGTGGAATGATAAAACCGATACTTACTGGGCTGGTAAAAACTATGGCAAAGTTGCAGAGTTGGCGGCATTGGCGCATCAGCATGGTTTAACTGCAGAACATGCCCAGTTACACAGTTGGTTAAAAGCAGAACTGGAAGACTGGTTTACTGCTGAAACAAACGGCGTGCTGGCTGTGACCCGCTATTTTTCTTATCACGACCAGTGGAATACTGTATTGGGATATGATGAAAGCTTCGGTGCACAACAGCAACTGAACGATCACCATTTCCACTACGGCTATTTTGTCCGTGCAGCAGCAGAGATATGCCGCACAGAAAAAAGCTGGTGTGCTCCGGGAGCCTGGGGCGGCATGGTAGAATTGTTGATCCGGGATTATGCTGCCCAGCGGAATGATCCACTCTTTCCTTACAGCCGCAATTTTGATCCGGCCAATGGTTTTTCCTGGGCATCAGGCCATGCCAATTTTGTGCTAGGTAATAATAATGAATCGACTTCCGAAGCCGCAAATGCTTATGGAGCGATTGTGTTATATGGCTTAATTACCGGTAATCAGCAACTGACTAATCACGGTATTTACCTGCATGCTTCTTCTGCGGCCAGCTACTGGGAATACTGGAATAACCTTGATCGCTACCGCGGCCTTAGTGCCGATCGTGATAACTTCCCGCCAGAATATGACAAGATAACCACGTCCATTATCTGGGGCAATGGCATGGTGTTTTCTACCTGGTTCAGTGGGGCGTATGCGCATATTCTGGGGATTCAGGGGTTACCTCTTAATCCGCTGGTTATGCATATCGGTCAGCATGCTGATTACCTGACAGACTATGTGTCGCTGGGAATGAACGAATCATCTAATGGCAAACCTTCGGGCTTGCCTAATGATCACTGGCGTGATGTCTGGTGGAATATCTGGGCAATGACAGATGCACAAGCTGCGATTAATGACTTCAATACCATGAATTTTAATTATGATGTTGAAGCGGGTGAGACGAAAGCTCATACCTATCACTGGATTCATGCTTTCAATTCGTTGGGGCATTTACGCTCGGGGGCTGGCGGTATTACGGCGGATTATCCGTCTGCGCTGGTTTTTGAAAAGAACAGTGTATTGACTTATGTCACTTACAATTATGACAATGCCGCCAGACAGGTGAATTTCTCTGATGGCACTTCAATAAATGTGAATGCTAACAGTTTTGCGATATATCGTAACGGTGAACCTGTTGATCCTGGCA
>CAZXTH010000429.1:0-2920 GCA_964643585.1 uncultured Pseudoalteromonadaceae bacterium | reverse complement strand
CACCGATAAAACGCCCGATCATTGCGCCGCCAAAGTAATAGGCAATGTAGTGAGCAGCTTCTGCTTCCGGCAACTGGCTGATGTGTGGCAGTGTCAGGTAACTGACCAGAAAACTGCCAATACCCACTTCGGCACCGACATAAACAAAAATACCTACTGCACCCAGCACCAGATGGCGGTGTTGCCATGCAGAGCCGCTGACGGGTTGGCTGGTGTCTTGTTTACCCAGCTTGGGCAGGCGGATAAACGCGAAAATAACGGCCAGCACCAGCAGTGTGGCTGCCAGCAACAAATAAGGCATCTGTACGGTAGATTCCTGTACTTCGGTGACGGTTTCAAGCACGCTGGTATCGGTGGAAGAGAAAATCAGCCAGGCACCGAAGAACGGGGCTAATGTTGTCCCCAATGAGTTAAATGCCTGTGTCATCGTAAGGCGAGAAGACGCAGTTTCCGGGGCGCCAAGGACACTGACATAAGGGTTGGCAGATACCTGCAAAATGGTAATACCAGAAGCCAGAACAAACAACGCCAGCAAGAACAACGCATACACGTGAGCAGCTGCCGCCGGGTAAAACAACAGACAACCGGCACTGGCAATCAACAAGCCGCAGACTATACCCGCTTTATAACCAATACGGCTGACTAAGACACCCGCTGGAACAGACACGATAAAGTAAGCACCAAAAAAGCAGGACTGAATCAGCATTGCCTGGGTGTAGTTTAGCTCGAACAAGGTTTTCAGGTAGGGCACCAGAATGTCGTTAAGACAGGTAATAAATCCCCACATAAAGAATAAGGATGTCAGTGATACCAGTGCAAACCGGTAAGGTTGCCCAGAAGGTATTCCGCTGCTGGTTGCCGGAATGTCGGAAATAGTTTGTGGACTTGCCATGTTTCTCCCCTGAGAACCTTTTACGCTATGCTGCGCTTTGGTTCTACGGCGTTAAAAACAGGCTTAAAATGCTCATTTACTCTTTGTAAACTGCGCTTTTTCGCCTGTTTTTGCCTTGTATAACCTTTGCTCGCTAAATCGTAAACGATTCTGGAACTGATAATTTTTTGACAAAATGAAACCGTTTTCATTTGATTGTTCTAAATCGGTTGACGCTCGTTTTGCCGCATACTAGTATGATGTAAGCGCTTTCATTTATAGCATATCCAGTTCCGAAGGCAACGGTTTTTTTGCCCGCTGCGCTTCAGGTTACTGATCACTAAAAGATTTAATAACTGATGAAAATAACTCTGCCTGCTTCTTCAATACTGCATTCTCCAGACTTTATTTATGGTGTGGCAACATCGTCATTTCAGATAGAAGGCGATGCAGACAACCGTTTGCCCTGTATCTGGGATACATTCTGTAAAAAGCCCGGAGCGATAACCGATAATTCTGATGGCTTGATTGCCAATGAGCATGTGACCCGCTGGCAGGAAGATATTGAGCTGATTGCATCATTAAAAGTGGATGCTTACCGTTTTTCTGTTTCCTGGCCACGGGTTATGCATCAGGATGGCACCCCGAATCAGCAGGGGCTGGATTTTTATATCCGGTTGCTGGATGCGCTTAATGCCAGAAATATTAAAACCTTTGTGACACTTTACCATTGGGACCTGCCGCAATATCTGGAAGATCAAGGCGGCTGGCTGAATCGTGAAACGGCTTACCGCTTCCGTGATTATGTTGATCTGGTCACCAAGGCCTTTGGCAACCGGGTATATTCTTATGCCACCCTGAACGAACCTTTCTGCAGCGGTTATCTTGGATATGAAACCGGTTTTCATGCGCCGGGGCTGACAGGACGGGCGAATGGCCGCCGTGCAGTGCATCATTTGTTACTGGCGCATGGCCTGGCCATGCAGGTTTTACAGCAAAATACGCCAGATACCGAAAACGGTATCGTGCTGAATTTCAGCCCTTGTTATCCGGCAACGTCTTCTGAAGCAGATATCGCAGCAGCGAAGCTGGCCGATGAATACCAGAATCAGTGGTATATTCAGCCACTGCTGCAAGGAACTTATCCGGATATTTTCAATAATCTGCCAGAGCAGGATAAGCCGGAGATTCACCCTGGCGATATGGAGATTATTTCCCACCCGATAGACTGGTTTGGTATTAACTACTATACCCGTAACCTGTACAAAGCCGGTGGTGAAAACGGTTTTGAGAGTGTAGCCCCGGTTGCCGGTGATGAGCCCCTGACTGATATGGGATGGGAAGTTTATCCATACGGACTGACAGAAATTATGCTGCAGATGCACCGGCGCTATAAGCTGCCGCCAATGTATATCACAGAAAATGGTGCGGCAATGCCGGACAATCCGCCTCAAAACGGTGTGGTGGATGATCCGCGGCGGGTAAGTTATTTTCAACAGCACCTGAAGGCAGTGCATGATGCAATAGAGGCCGGAGTAGATGTAAAAGGCTATTTCGCCTGGAGTATGATGGATAACTTTGAGTGGACAGAAGGTTATGCCAAACGTTTCGGCATTGTTTATGTGGATTATCAAACGCAGCAAAGAACGTTAAAATCCAGTGCAATAGAGCTTGGCCGTTTCTTTGGGGAACGTCATAACAATAATTAAGATAAAACTGATAATAAATAAGGGAACATTAGTCTGATATCGGGCTGTTAAGTTAAACAGGTACGGGATTGTTCTAAGCGAACCGTTGAAGCCCTGGATGGGCGGAATCGAGCCCCCCATGGGAAGGGTTTACGGCGTGTTCGTGTGAACAATCCCGTACCAGCTTAAAATTGACCAGTATCAGGTGTATGGTTCTTTGCCCGCGGGGAGCGGCATAAATGCATACAACACAACTTACAACAAAAGAAAAAATCGCTTACGGTTTAGGCGACACCGCCAGCAACATTATCTTCCAGACAGTGATGCTGTTTTTAACCTTTTTCTATACCGATATCTTTGG
>CAZXTH010000428.1:0-2932 GCA_964643585.1 uncultured Pseudoalteromonadaceae bacterium | reverse complement strand
CAAAATCCGGGTTATGCCAGATGTAGTAAAAGTTTACAGAAGGAAATAATCAACATGTCGAGAGTCATTATTCGTACAGCCTCTGCTCCGGCAGCTATCGGTACTTACAGCCAGGCCGTAAAAATTGGCACTACTGTTTATCTGTCCGGGCAAATCCCACTGGAGCCAGCAACCATGCAAATGGTTTCAGAAGATTTTGCTGAACAAACACATCAGGTATTCAAAAACCTGGCAGCAGTATGTGACGCAGCGGGTGGTAGCTTAAATAACATGGTTAAAGTGAATATTTTCATGACCGATTTAAGCCGCTTCGCCACTGTTAACGAAATTATGAGCCAGTACTTTGCGGAGCCGTATCCGGCCAGAGCAGCAGTGCAAGTCAGTGCTTTACCCCGTGGTGCCCAGATTGAAATTGACGGCATCATGGAAGTGCCTTCTACACACTAATCATCATGGCTTCATACCGTTGTCTGTCTGCTGTATTACTGTTTATGCTGCTAACAGCATTACCGGCACAGGCAACGGGCAAACCAGTATTACTCTGGTGTCTTGATCATTTCCCCGGTTTTCACCATTATCAGAATGTGAAAGCCCCCTCAGGCCGCTCTGTAGAATTAATGCAAGAGCTGGCCAGGCGAGCTGATTTTACGCTCCACTTTACGCCAAGAACACCGGTTGCCCGCTGCCTGCGTATGCTGGAAACCGGCGAAGCCGACCTGATGACTAACCTGAAATTCAGCCCAAAGCGGGCTGAACTGATGCACTTATTCCCATACAATAATACTGTACCGGAAAGTCTGTTTGTTCTGAAAGCACTGGAACAACCAGTATCTACACAGGCTGAATTACAAAAACTACGGCTGATTAGCATCCGCAATTATCTGTACACCCCGGCTATCGCCCATTTACTACAACAGCAACGCAGTCAGCAAGTCGCTAATGTTGAAGCCGGATTAGAAATGCTGACCCGGCGGCGCATAGAAGGATTATTGGCTCCTACATTCAGTACACTGGACGCAATAGTGCAAAATCCTGCCTATCGTGACCAAGTAACGCTGATTCCGTTAGATATGCTGGATTTTCCACCGGGAAATATTAATATCGGCTTCTCCAGAATGAGCAAACACGCCGAACTGGCGCCACAAATTCAGCAAGCACTACAAAGTATGATTGATGATGGCACAATCGACAGGCTCCACCAGCTTACGATTCCTGAAGTTGTCCTCACTACCAGCCGCAAAAAGGCGCGTCCTGAGCTATAGCTGCTTCTGGTTGCTGATAAGCAATGGCATATTCATTATTAACCACGCAATTCCCCGCTAATTCTGATTCAGTTTAGTGACATAAATCATGTGCCAAAATGACACAAACATTGCCAATACTAAACTTACATACCATAATACCCATGTGACACTTTGACACACATGGAGACTGAATAATGGCAACTACACTGCCCCGTATCACTGCCAGAGTAGATATTGATACACAAGACTTACTCACCAAAGCAGCCGCACTAGCTGGAATGTCCAGCATTAACTCATTTGTGCTAAGTGCAGCTATTGAAAAAGCAAAGCAGGTTATTGAACGTGAGCAAACATTGAAGTTGAGTCAGGCAGATGCGGCTCTTCTAATGGAAGCCCTCGATAAGCCAGCAACAGAAAATGCCAAGCTTAAAATAGCGGCTAAGCGTTACGAGGCAAAAACTCAATGATGAAAACGGTACTTCTTGATAAAGCCAGACATGATAGAAACCGTTTTAATTGTGGTATTGAAGCCTTAAACAATTATTTAAAAGTTATGGCCAGCCAACAAGCCCAAAAAGACAACACTCGTACTTTTGTGCTTGAAGATGATAATGAACCGGCTCATGTAATAGGTTTTTATACTCTTACCATGACCCCCATAGATATGCAGGCTCTGCCACAAAAGCTACAAAAGAAACATCTACAAGCAACTTGTGGTAGCCTTATCGCCCGGTTAGCGGTTGATGAACATTATAAAGGACAAGGTTTTGGAGAGTGGTTGCTGATTGATGCTTTAACAAAATTACTCGTAGCGAGTAACAGTGTAGCCTTTCCTGTTGTTATCGTTGATGCTAAAGATGGCGCAAAGCATTTTTATCAGCGCTATGGCTTTACACCATTTAAAGATGAAGAAAATAAACTCTTTATCACCATCGCAGATATAAGAGCCAGTCTGGGCTAACAATAAGCCTTCCGAAAAATACCTGCTTGCTCAGGGTAAAGTCCCACAACACTTCAACCGTGTTAGATTAAATCATCATCTTTGTGTGCTCAGCCTTTCTTTGCAGCTACAAGCATAACTGGTTACACTAACCGGCAGTTAACTTTCTGGATTATCAGGATAACGTTTGAGCGGAACCCGGCTTGATACCGTAGCAGTAACCAGCCTGAAAGGCGTTGGCGGCAAAGTGGCAGAACGTCTGGCTAAGCTGAATATCTTCAGTGTGCAGGATTTACTGTTTCACCTGCCGCTACGCTACGAAGACCGTACCCGCGTCTACCAGATTGCCGATCTGATGCCATTGATGCACGCCACTGTGCTGGCGGAGGTTGTGAGCAGTGAGATCCAGTTCGGTAAACGCCGCTCCTGGCTGGTGAAAGTGAAAGACCATAGCGGTTATCTGACACTGCGCTTTTTTCATTTTACGGCTGCCCAGAAAAATGCAGTAGTGCCTGGCGTGACCTTGCGTTGTTTCGGCGAGGCAAAACGTGGCCCGCGCGGGCTGGAAATGCTGCATCCGGAATATCGCTTACAACAGGATGATGCACTACCGGAGGTTGCCGAAACACTGACACCGGTTTACCCGACGACAGAAGGCATGAAACAGGCCAGTTGGCGTAGCCTGACTGATGCCGCTCTGCAATACCTGCAACGTTTTCAGCCGGGATCCATTCATCCGGCTGAAAAC
>CAZXTH010000427.1:2565-2957 GCA_964643585.1 uncultured Pseudoalteromonadaceae bacterium | reverse complement strand
AGCGTGGATTTCACAATCAGACGGGTGACTTCTATCGGCATAGTGCTATTGCTCCCGGTTTACGTACTGATAACTGAGTTCAAGCTTTTCAATCGCCACTTCGTTCTTACTGGCGTTAAAGCCCTCAATCTGCCAGCTGACAGGCCAGGCATTAACAAAAGACCAGCTACGGGCTGGCTGACCACTGTTGTCGAGCAATTCGACGTTAATGGTCATAGGGCTGATAGTGAGATCCAGCCCCTGTTCAAAGACCCGGATACACCACTGCACCAGCGGAGAACTGTTTGCAGCGATGCCCCGTTTCAGCACCAGATTGTTGTATTTCACGCCTTTAGGTAAACGGTGAACAAACCGGTTTTCCCCACCTTCCACGATATCTTCGGTATCAATCT
>CAZXTH010000427.1:0-2555 GCA_964643585.1 uncultured Pseudoalteromonadaceae bacterium | reverse complement strand
CAAACTTTACCCGGAAGTAAAACGCCGGTAACGGATACCCGGCAGCGTTCTGTTCACTCATCTTGTTTGCGGCCTGCTAATCAAGGGTTATCGATCGTGATACCTTCATGAACAATTTCAATCGTTTCAATTGCGACCTCATTGCCATCAGATTTCAGATCAGTACCGGTGATTTTGGTAGGCCAGGCGTTAGTCAGTGTCCATACCATCGTCGTGCCACCGGCTTCATCCAGCAGGCTAATCGTGACCGGTAGCCGTTTAATGGTGTTCATCTTGATCTGGCTGAACCAGGCCCAGAACTTGTTATCCGATTTATAGACACCTTTTTTCATAGTGACATTGCCAGACTTCTTCAGCCCCGGCATTTTACCGGCTGAGAAGATAGGACTGTCACCGGCACGGTATTCAATAATCTGAGCTTCAACATCCAGCCCGGATACTTCCTGAAATGACATTACCTCAGTGTCCCATTTCACCTGAAAATAAAACTTCGGCAGCGGCCATACCGAAGTGGATTGGGTTGAACCGTCATCAGCCATCATTAAGCTCCTTGTATTCGTTTAATAACGCACTCTTGTTAATTAAGACTTCTGCATCTGCTGCTGGAAGGTGATTTCAATAAACTCTGCCGGCCGGATCAGTGCTACCAGCACGGTAACCCGCAATACCCCTTCCAGAATATCTTCCCCGGTCATGGTTTCTCCCAGCCCGACACTGACGCTGAAAGCATCTTCAGGCGTCGCACCAGCCAGACCGCCGCGTTTCCAGATCCCGGTCAGGAAGTTACGGATCATGCTTTTAATCGTTACCCAGGTACTGGATACGTTGTTTTCAAACACATAGGCTTTGGTGCCAAGACGGATAGATTCTTCCAGCATAATCATGGTGCGGCGGACATTGATATAACGCCAGTCCAGGCTGTTACCATCCAGTGTTCTGGCTCCCCATACCAGCGTGCCTTCACCGATAAAGCTGCGGATGGCATTGACCGATTTCCCCTGAGTGGTTACGTTCAGATCTTCCTGCTCATCGTGGGTAATATTGACCACCGGCGATACCACCGCACTCAGGCTGACATTGGCAGGGGCTTTCCAGACGCCTTTGGTGTTATCTACCATGGTATAAATACCCGCCATGGCAGCAGCAGGCGGTAACAAATTCAGCGTAGAACGCATCTGGGTAAGTAACTGGCTGTACAGCGGGCTAATCGCTTTCAGGCTTTTATGCAGTAACATCTGGTTTGCCACCACATCGGCCTGCTCTTTGCCTGACCAGTCTTTGCTGATATCGGCAATCGCATCCAGCTGTTGCTGTAGCTTAAGTTGAGCCGCTTTTTCTGCGGCGGTAGCATCCTCAGCTAATGCCGGTAAGGTATCTGGCAGGTTACGTTCCTGCTTCAGCAATTTTTGCAATCCATCTGCCGGAGTCAGATTCAGATAACTGAGATCACGTTCCTGGACAATGGTGGTATTCAGCCAGGGATAATAGGCTGTGGCAAAATCCAGGTAATTTATACCTAACTTATCGCGGAAGTTTTCAATACAGTCGCCTTCTGGATCCTGCCGGGTTTTATAGCCCTGCCACACATCCAGAATCGCTATCCGGTTACGCATTTTACCGCCGCAATGTGCCAGAGCAGCCTGCTGTACGGCGATACAGTCATCCTCTGCCAGTAACACCGCTTCCGGGATCACCAGCATGGTAGGTTCCTGCTCTTTAACCAGTTGCTCAATACCTGCCATCAGCCGGGCACCTTCGACATCGTCTCCGTACTGCCCGACGGAAACGATATAGCAAGGACCACCACCATTCTGATAAAACAGCATCATGGCGTAGTACAACAGGTTTTTACCGCTGTCATGGCTTAACTGGTAATGTTTGTCGCTGACGGTAAAGGTGCTGCTATCAGCTGCAGTCGCTTCTTTCAGCTCAAACATCGGCTTTGGTGCAAAACCAAAGTAGTTGTGAAACTCAGACATTGAGCTGATACGTGTTGGCTGGTTGGTCAGCGACTTCGTACCATTGAGGGCTTTTTCGGTATAACCGATAAACGCCGGTACAGCCGTTGCAACTTCCACCACCGAATTGGGAAAGGCATTCTTCTCTACTATATAAACGCCAGGCGTTTTCATCTGCGCCATGATCTGTTCCTTTCTGGTTAATAGTTAAGGTAAATTTCCGATATATGACTTGCTGTACCATTGATTACTGCGGTTTGTGACTGCCCGGCAGAAGCTACAGGCAATCGTTTGATCAAAATTCTTTCGGTATTATTTATTTTGCTGACCAGCTGAAAGCGGTAGCTACTGTACTGCTGTAATGCCAGAGGCTCTGCAGAATCAAATACCACTGCGGTACGACCGTTCGGCAGCAGGGTATTTTCCTGTTGCTGAAACCGGATCTTGCGGGCCATATCCTGAATGTGCAGCGTACCGCTGAAAGCATTGCTACTCAGGTAATAGCGCCAGACAGAACGGCGGCAGCCAAACTGCAACAGGTAATTGCGGGCCTGAATATCTGCCAGTGCAGCGATATCGCGGTGTTCGATATCCAGC
>CAZXTH010000426.1:0-2960 GCA_964643585.1 uncultured Pseudoalteromonadaceae bacterium | reverse complement strand
GACCACCCGAATTATGGATGTACTGGTATTACAGCAGCTGCAACCAGACCAGCCTAAAAGATCAAAATTCCGCTGGACCTCCATACTGAATGCAATGGGAGGCGTAGAATCCTACCATTACTATCTGGCACATCAGCATGCAAACGCTGATGTTATAGATTACCTGCTTACCTGTGCTGATTTTCCACGATCCATTGTTTATTGCCTGAATAGAATTACTGCTTCAGCCAGAACATTACCTCATGGCCCTGCAATCCTGCAGCAACTCGGTAAACTGCAGGCACTGGTAAGCCATACTGAATCTGCAGAACTGTCTACCAGCCAGTTGCATCAGCTGATAGATCATATCCAGAGCGGTATCATCAGCCTGCATCATGCTATTATCAACCCGGACACTGTTCAGGCACAGCTTTCAGCCTGAATGCCGTCAACGGAGAATGCAGGTGAATACCAAGGCAAAACCAGAACAAGCTAACGACTGGCAACTACTGACAGACTGGATAACACAATCAGCAAACCAGCTCCCCATGCGCTATCAGGAATTGCAGGATCGCCTGAGGGAAAACGGAGCAACATTCAGCCCCGGCCAGCCACAGCAACGCCAGTTGGATCTGTTGCCGTGGTTAATCAGCGAAACTGACTGGCAGCAACTGGAAAACGGCATAGCACAACGACACAGGCTGTTAAGCCTGGTACTGCACGACTTATACGGCGAACAGCGATTATTACAGGCAGGGATTATTCCACCTGAAGTCATTTTTCAAAACCGCCACTACCTGCTGCCCTGTCACCAGTTACAACATAGTCCCGAGCTCTGGCTCCCCATGCTTGCCAGCGATATCGGCCAGGATGCTGCCGGAAATTACTGCGTGTATGCAGACAGCAGCCTGTTACCCGGTGGTTTAGGCTATGTGCTGGAACACCGGCTGGCATTTAACCACAGCACAACAGAGCTGAATAACCGGTTGCGTAAAGCCCAGCTCGCCGGTTTCTTTCGCCAGTTACAGCAGCTATTACAACACCGTCCCAAAGCGGCAGAATTGTCCGGGTTGGCAGGTATCCTGACTCACGCCAGGCGTGATGCCGCCTATTTTGAGCAGGCTTTTCTCGCTAATTATCTGGATATTGCGCTTATCCATGGTGCAGACCTGATGTTCCGGCACAATCGTCTGTGGTTGAAAACACTCAGCGGCCTGCAGCCGGTGGACAGCCTGCTGCGTTACCTGCCGGATGACAGCTGCGATCCGCTGGAGCTATTACCGGATGGTATCGGTTGCGCCGGTATGCTGCAAAGTTTGCGTCAGCAGCAACTCTTCTGCGTAAATCCACCGGGAACCACTTTACTGGACTCCGGTGTGTTATTACCCTTTATGGAACAGATCTGCCAATTCATGCTGAATGAAAAATTGCAGCTCCCCGTTGCAACCACCTTGTGGTGCGCAGAGCAAAATAGCCTGACAGGCTTACAGCAAAACAGCAGCAACGCTATTCTCAGTAACCTGCACGATGGTAAAGAATGGCTGTTACCATCGCTCAACGAAGCCGAAAGACATAATCTGCTATTGCAGGTACAGCAGCAGCCGGAGCTCTATCTGGCCCGCGAGCTCTTACCTTTACAACAACTGCCCTGCTGGGATAAAAACCAGCAGGAACATCAGCAATATGGCGTATTGCGGCTATTCAGCCTGCAATCACAGCAGCAAAAAATTACCGTATTGCCGGGTGCGTTAGGCCGGGTGAACAGCCAACCCGCCTTGTTGCAAACCCCTTTTTCACTCAGTCAGAGCAATAGTTTCACAGCCAAAGATGTCTGGGTGCTGGCGGATAAAGGGCAAGATATAAGCCTGCTGCAAAGTACCCGTAAACGCATACTCTTATCGCGCCGCAGTAACCCGCTGCCCAGTAGGGTTGCCGATCACCTGTTCTGGTTGGGGCGCTACAACGAGCGTCTTAATCTGATCTGTCGTGCATTGCGTGCTGCAATTCCGTTACAGGCTGAACTACCTGATTTCAGCCAGCGCCATGATGCTGGCTGTTTGGTGCGTTTTTGCCTGCTGGCAAATGGTGGTTTTATGCATCAGGGAGTGCCGGATCAACAGACCATTTCACACATCTTGTCGCAGCTGTTTTCTGTTGATAACCCTCAGGGTGTTATCGCCATCCTGAAGAATCTGCTGTTTAATGCCCAATCCGTGCGGGAGTATTTCAGTGAAGATACCTGGTATGTGCTTGATAAACTACAGTCAGTCATTTATCAGTGGCCAGCTGCCGTCATATCACAGCAAGCAGGCAGTCTGCTACGTGCGCTTGATGATGTTATTTTGCTGCAGACGGCTATTTACGGCCTTAATCACGAAACCATGAGCCGCACACATACCCTGCGTTTTATGGATATAGGGCAACACCTTGAGCGGGGCTTACAAACTATCACGCTGCTGCAGACAGCCTTTGTTCCACAATCCCAGCCTGGTTTGCTGCACAGCCCACCTGCGGCTGCATCTGCCACACTGATGGAAGCAGTACTGCGCATGGAAGATACCCTGATGACATACCGCCGCCGCTACCGGACAGAGTTGCATCCGCTGGCGGTTATCGATCTGTTGCTGCTGGACGAAAGTACACCACGCTCAGTCAGTTATCAGTGTGCCCATATTTTGCAACAGGTACAGCAACTACCACGACCCGGCCATCCAGATATTACGTTAAGCAGAGAACAACGGTTGGCAATAGAAATGGTCTCGCTGACACAATTGGCCGACCCCGATACGTTATTTGATGATCACCAGCTGGCAACACCGCAGCTGACACAGTTACTGATACAGTTACAGCAGTTACTGAAACAGCTTTCTGACAGCATTACCCTGTCCTACTTTAACCACGCAGAAGCCAGCAGCCGCTGGCAAAGTTTCTGAATATGATGAAATATCAGCTGAGCCACCTCACCGAATACCGCTACCAGC
>CAZXTH010000425.1:0-3007 GCA_964643585.1 uncultured Pseudoalteromonadaceae bacterium | reverse complement strand
TTGTACTCTATCTGCTTATCGCTGTGCTGGTAATACCAATAGCTGGTTATGCCGCGATGGTTGCAGGCCTGCTGGATCCCTTGCTCAGCAGGCTGGAGGATGACCAGGGCAGTGCTGAAACCAGGCTTATCGCACTGCAGATTTTGTCTGATACGTCATGGAAAAATATTCTGTTCGGTGATCTTGACCGGAGTTTATCGGCAAAAGCGGTGCTGTATGGTACGCGTTATGGCATTGAAATTGGCTGGGTGGCGCTGATTTTATCTTATGGTTTATTACTGACACTGCTGGTACTTGGCGCTTTATGGCTGTTGGTTCGGGGGTTAAGCCGGCAATATACTGGTTTAATCGTATTTCCATGGTTGTATAGTGTATTGGCCTGGACATCCGGAACTGGTATTTCAGGTAAAACACTGATGTTGAGTGCAGCGATTGTGATTACCTTTGCCATATTTGGTGGTCATACCTCTTCCGGAAAGAATCATTCATAGTTAACCCCTGGATAAAACCGGCTTAAAAGCCGGTTTTTTTTATGTCTCAACCCACCGATTTTGGGCAAATATCATTTTTTTAAAAGAATATGTTCAGGTTAAGTTCATTCGCTAAAATTGTTATCTAAGTCTTTGGAACAGGTGAATTATTTTCAGTCGTCAGGTGAGAAATACTCGTTTGTCGCTGCCGATGCTATGCCACTAACTTTAAAAAGCAGCAGGGATTAATTGTCAGGCGTAGTCGCCGCTCTGACAGCTGTTTAATCAGGGTTTAGCATCATACGGAGAATGAAAGCAAATGAGTGATTCATCTTTATTCCGCTATGAGCAACCGGGCTCTTCAGTCACTTACCGTTTTATTGATTTGGTAATACTGGTGTCTGTGTTTCTCAGTTGTATGTTCCTCTACGGGGTGCCGTTTAATACCGACTATCTGCTGATCCTGACCGCTTCTTTGGTGCTGTATTCTTTTCTGGCTGAAAGTGTGCAGTTATACCGCTCATGGCGTGCAGGAAAGTTTTCCAGAATGCTGGCTTTATTAGCAATGGTGCAAACCGGTACATTCTTACTGGTGATAGCCGGACTGTTTTTACTGAAAGAAGCAGAAACCTTTTCCAGGGTTGTGCTGGTCAGTTCATACGGCATTGGATTAGTGATATTGCTTTGCTGGCGATTGGCTGCCAGAAGCATTAAAACCTGGCGCCGCAAGCATGGGCTTAGCATGCAAAAGGTCGCTATTATCGGGCTGACACCTTCTGGTGAAGCATTGTACGAGCAGTTGCAACAGCACTATGAACTGGGTTTTGAGTGCATCGGATTTTTTGATGACCGGGGACCGGAAAGGTTGCAAGGCATGAAAACTGACGCTTTGCTGGGAAAAGTGGCTGATGTTGTTGAACTGGCCCGGCGTGGTGAGCTGGTTAAATTGTATATCTGTTTACCAATGATGGCAGAGAAGCGGGTAGCAGGGATTATCAGCCAGTTGGGTGATACCACTATCGATGTATTACTGGTACCTGATTTTATGCTGAAAAACCTGATGCATGCCCGTATTGGCAGTGTAGGTAATATTGATACGCTGAGTGTGTTTGAATCACCACTTTATGGATTCCGTAACTTTTACAAGCGAGGCTTTGATGTTTTATTCAGCAGTGCAGTGCTTATTTGCCTCTCGCCTGTGCTTCTTGCGATTGCAGTTGCAATCAAGCTGACTTCTGATGGCCCGGTGTTTTTCCGGCAGGATCGTTATGGCCTTGATGGTAAGAGAATTGGTGTCTATAAATTCCGTAGTATGCGGGTAATGGAAAACAGCGCCAAGGTTGTGCAGGCAACCCGTGGTGATAAACGTATTACGCCCATCGGTGCGTTTTTACGCCGGACATCGCTGGATGAGCTGCCTCAGTTTTTCAATGTCTTGCTGGGTGAGATGTCGGTAGTCGGGCCCAGACCTCACGCAGTTGCACACAATGAAGAGTACCGCAAGCAAGTGGCCTATTACATGCTTCGCCATAAAGTGAAACCCGGCATAACAGGCTGGGCTCAGATCAATGGCTGGCGTGGAGAAACAGATACGCTGGAAAAAATGGAGATGCGGGTTAAGTATGATCTTGATTACATCCGCAACTGGTCTCTGTTGTTTGATATCAGCATTGTATTTCAGACGGTTTTTAAAGGTTTTGTGAATAAGAATGCGTACTGATAAGGAAGTTGAATGCCTATTTCATGGCGACTTGCCCGGCCTGTGGCCGGGGTGTCTCTGTTACTGAACAGTGGGCTTTCATTAGCCCAGCAATTTGAGCCATCCGCGATCAGAACAGAATCCGGTATTGATATTATTCCGGAGCTGCTGTCTGAGCTGCGTTACGATGACAATATTACGCATAGCCATATCGCCGAGCAAAGCAGCTGGATTGCTGTTCTGGCTCCGGCAGTTAAGTTTCAGCTGGCAGAAGGTGCCAGCCTTTATTCTTTGCAGGGACGGGCAGAGAGGGGCCATTATTTCAGTAGTACAGATGATAATTACACTGATCTGGATCTGAATGGCCAGATCAAGCTGGATCTGAACTCCCGCCATCGTTTGAATATCAGTGGATATTATAAAGCCGGGCATGAAGCCAGAGGAACCGGGATTACGGAGGGGCGAGGTGATCAGCAATTAAAACCTGCTGAGTTCGATGCATTTAATATTAATGGTTACTATGAGTTTGGTGCGATGACCTCGCCCGGGCGTCTTCGCTTGCTTGCCGCTTATTATGATAAGGAATACAGCAATTATCCTGAGCTGACGGCTTTTCGTAATTACGATAACCGGCGTGCCGGGGCAGTTTTTTATTATACCGTAGGGGCTTTTACCCGTTTACTGACAGAGGTGACAACTGACGATACCCGTTACGACCTGACAGATGAAACAGGAAGCCGTGACAGCCGGACTTACAATTACCGCGCAGGTCTGGAATGGCAACCCAGTACCCTGACCGGGGTTGAATTACGTGCCGGTTATCAGACTAAAAAGTTCG
>CAZXTH010000424.1:0-3015 GCA_964643585.1 uncultured Pseudoalteromonadaceae bacterium | reverse complement strand
CGAACGGCAGCATCACTACCGCCAGCATACTGAGCGTGAACAGTGCTCCGGCCCAGCCAAAGCTGTTAATCAGTACCAGCGTTCCGGGCAGCATGATAAATTGCCCCAGTGAACCGGCAGCACTGCCAATACCCATCGCCATACTGCGTTTTTCAGGAGGTACGGCCCGGCCAATGGCGCCCAGAATAATAGTAAAAGAGGTAGCAGAAAGGGCCAGCCCGATTAACAGACCGGAACTAAACGATAATGACACTGCAGAATCAGAGTTGGCCATCAGCAGTAGGCCGCAGGCATAGAGCAAACTGCCGGTAATAACAACTTTGCTTGCTCCAAGGCGATCTGCTATGGCTCCGGTTAATGGCTGTGCCAGTCCCCAGATGAGATTTTGCAGGGCCATTGCCAGAGCAAAGGTTTCACGGCCCCAGCCAAATTCGCTGCTCATGGGCGTTAGAAACAGGCCAAAGGAATGGCGGATTCCTAATGCCAGAGTCAGTACGACAGAGCCACCCAGCATAATCCAGAACGTTGATCGCAGCATTGTTGCCATAAGGCATCCTGAAGGCAGTAACAGGAGATAAGGTGCTTTATCCTATACCCTTAACAGGTAAAAGTTAAGCTGGTCAGCTGTCTGAGAACAATTGCAGCAAATCCTGAGCAGACCCTTGCCACGGCTGGCCTTTGCCTCCTGCAAACAATTGATCTGCCAACCCCTGTTTGGCTTGTTGTAACCGCTGCACCCGTTCTTCTACGGTATTACGGGTAATCAGTTTATAAACAAATACCGCCTTATCCTGACCAATTCTGTGTGCCCGGTCGGTAGCCTGTTGTTCTGCTGCCGGGTTCCACCAGGGATCATAATGAATGACGGTATCGGCGGCGGTCAGATTCAGACCGGTGCCTCCGGCTTTCAGGCTAATAAGAAATACATGGGTTTCACCCTGCTGAAATGCATTGATCTGTTGCTGGCGCTTTTTGGTCTGGCCGGTCAGTTTACTGTATGGGATCTGCATAAAACGCAGTTCCTGTTCCAGCAGACTTAACATACTGGTGAACTGGCTGAAGATCAGCACTCTGCGGCCTTCATCTATCATCTCCGGCAGGTTTTCCCGCAACCAGGTCAGCTTGGCATTGTCGGTAACCGATTTTGCCTGTTCTATCGGCAATAAACGGGCATCGCAACATACCTGACGCAGCTTCAGCAATGCATCCAGATATTCAATCTGGCTGGCAGCAACGCCTTTACGCAGAAACAGCTCCCGCACTTTGGTTTCCATGATCAGGCGGACACTTTCGTAAAGGTTACGCTGGCCGGTTGCCAGATCCAGCAACTGAGTAATTTCGGTTTTTTCCGGTAATTCAGAGGCAACCTGATGCTTGGTACGGCGTAACATAAAAGGCGCAATACGGCGTTTGAGAGCATTTGCCCGTTCCGGGTCGCTGTGTTTTTCTATCGGTTTGCGGTAAACCTGCAGGAAGTGCTGTTCTGTCCCCAAAAGGCCGGGTAAAACAAAGTCGAACAATGATTTCAGTTCACCAAGGTGGTTTTCCAGAGGTGTGCCGGTCAGTGCAAGCCGAAACCTGCTTTGCAGGCTACGCACGCCTTTGGCTGTCTGGCTGCCGCTATTTTTTATATGTTGTGCTTCATCCAGAATAACGCAGCTGAATTGCTGCTTCTGGTAGAACTTCAGATCGCGTATTAACAGCGGATAGCTGGTCAGCACCAGATCATAACTGCCGATTTGCTCAAAATCAGCCTGTCGCTGTGGCCCGTGTAAAGCCAGTATTGTCAGCGCGGGTGTAAAACGGGCCGTTTCATACTGCCAGTTTCCCAGTAAGCTGGTCGGGCAGATAATCAAAGCCGGACGCTGCAGATTGTTCTGCTGTTTCTGGTGCAGTAGAAAGCTCAGTGTTTGCAGTGTTTTACCCAGCCCCATGTCGTCAGCCAGAATCCCCCCCAGGCCATAATTGCGCAAGAAGCAAAGCCAGTTAAGACCTTCCTGCTGATAATGGCGTAATTCGGCGTTTAGTCCTGTCGGGGGAGGCACCGCAGCAATGCCGGAGAATTGCTGTAACTGGCTGGCAAGGCTGCTGACCCGCTCAGCATTAAGATAGCGTATGTGTTCTGCATCAGCCGGCGGTAAAGATGCTGCCTGATAATCTGCCAGTGTCAGTTCTGCCGGCGCCCTCTGCAAACTCAGTAACTCTACTACCGTATCAATAATCGGTTCGATCAGAGCAACAGGTAAAGCCAGACGCCCTTTGGGCAAGGTAAGCCAGATAATATCCTGCTTTGCAGGCAGGCCATGCTGGCGCAGCCATTGGCTGACCAGCGGCAACAGCGGTACCTGCTGGCCATCGATGTCGGCCTGAATCGTCACTTCAAAACTGCCGGGTTTTTTATCTTTCACCTGCAGATAAGGTGATACCTGCAGGATTTGCAGATTAAAATCAGTATCTTTTTCGGTTTTCCAGCCTTGTTCCTGTAACTGTGGCAGAGCATCAAGCAGTGGCTGCCATAGTTGAGGGTTATCCGGCCCTTCGCCGGTGTAAAACATCGCCTTGTCTGCCAGTTCTTCCGTCTGGCCGGGTAGCTGTACCAGCCCAAGTTCTGTCAGGGTTTCCAGCGCGGTAATCTCGACCTGGCGCTGCCGTTTAATAAAGACAACCTGTTCCGGTAATTTAAGAGTGGTCTGATGCTGCTGCAAATCCAGCGGCAATACGTAAGGGCCATAAGCCATACTCAGTATGGCTGTTGGCAACTTGGTCCCATTTTGCTGGTGAGGCAGCATTTTCAGTTGCAGTACGGGGTGCGGTATGGTGTCCAGCTGCGTAATTCCGGCATGTTCTGGCAGTGGTAACGCTGCTTTAGGAAATAAGCTTTGCAGCTTTTGCAGGCTGTTACCCAGTAGCTCAGATGGAATTGCCGGCATTTTAGCCAGTTGTTTCAGCTCTTTACCACTAAGGCGGGTATCCAGTTTACCCAACTGATAGTTGGTCGTGTCCAGATAACAAGGG
>CAZXTH010000423.1:0-3016 GCA_964643585.1 uncultured Pseudoalteromonadaceae bacterium | reverse complement strand
AAACACAGCATGTTGCTGCAAAGTAGCAGGCTGTTTTTCCAGTAACAGTTTATAACCTACCTGCCCGCTGGCAAAACACAGATTGGCAGCCTGTACGACTAAAAAACCTAACCAGTAATCTTCTGTCAGCGAGTCATATCGCATAACGGCGGCCCCGGCAACAGCCATTAAAGCTGCAATAAAAAACCACTGGTTAAACCGCCGCTTTGAAAGATCATAAAGTAACGTAATATAAACTGGGGTGAAAATGGTGAAAATCAGTACCTCAGGTACTGTAAGGAGCAAAAAAGACTGATAGTAAAATAAATACATCAGCCCTAGCTGTAGCGCGCCCAGAGTAATCAATTTGAATCTGGCATCAAAAGCCAGCAAGCCGGGTTTACGCCATAAGAAAGGCACAAAAACCAGACATGCCAGTACTATACGGCTTAGCACTGCAAAATACGGATCTACCTGGCCAGATAAATAAACACCAATCAGGCTGAATGAAAACGCCCATAATATAGTAACACCCACAAGATACAGCAACGATGTTACTCCGTCTTCTGCTTCAACACCGGTGCAGCATACAGTTGCTGCATTAACGGCTGAGCTTCTTCCGCTACTGTTTGTAATTTCTGTTGCCAGCTGATAACAGCTGCTGCATCAACAGATGGATAATCAACACCGGCTGCAGCATAGTTAACAGGGTACAGCTGATACAGTTGCCAGATTGCCTGGTCAATGACACTTGCTAGTTCATCTGCATTCTGATACTCGGCACTTAAAGGTTTTCCAAAAGCCACATGTACCCGCCCTTTAAAGCCAACAATCCCTTTGACAATACTATCGATATCTTCAAATTCACCTTTCTGATACTGACCATGCTGCTGCTTCTGAAGCAACTCATTAATTTTGTCACTATCACAGGGATCGTTCTCGTAGGAAATACAAACCGGCACAATATTCAGGCTGGCCATGTAATCAGCAAATGCTAGTTGCTGCTTTTTGCCTTCCATATAAAACATTTTCAGAATAGCAGCATCGGTTTGATCATTACCGTCTTTAGCACGCCCTTCGCGCTGTGCAATCCAGATAGAATGATTTTGTTCAAGAGAATGGCGGATATAAGCAGACAACTGCCCAAGGCTCTTCATCAACTCTCGCGGGCCCTTAGCAGAACGTTTCACAATAAAACTTTTATTTAACCGCATTAACTCTGTTGCACACGGCTTTTTCAGTAAATTATCACCAATTGCTATTCGCACAGTATCCAGCCCCCGCTTATGCAGGCACCAATTCACCAATGCCGGGTCCATAGCAATATCACGGTGATTTGAAACAAACAGATAAGCTTTGCCAGGCTCAAGATGTTCCATGCCTGAACTTGTCACCGCACTGGTGGACGTTTCAATCATGCGATCCATAAAGTCCGCAACCAGTAACTGCACATCGGTCACTGTTTTAATCTTAGCCAACTTACGTTGTAGCCAGAAACGAATCAGTGGTTTTAACAACCAGCCTAACGGGCCTGAAGCATGGGGAAAACGGTAATGCAAAATTGCATGGATAAAATCACGGTCTGCTATCAGACGCTCAATGGCGGCAGGTACTTCATCATCGTGATAAGGACGGATATCAGCAAAAGGATCCTGTTCGGTATACTGCATCTTATATTGTTCGTTATTATACAGGCCCTCTATTCTAATCTCTTCAAGCCATTTTAGCAGTATCTCCCGCCGCTAAAATCAGAGGTAATACCTTAAGTTGTTTTTTTCTAAGCATTTAGCCGGAGTTTACTTGCCAAAAAAGCCATCTTGTTAGAAGGTAACGGGGTTTATTCAGGAGGACAATAAATGCAGTATAAACGAACATTATCAGTTTTTATTTTCGCAGCCACAGTGCTCAGCGGCAAAACGATGGCGACAGAGATTCGCTATAGTCAGGATACAGCAGTTGCAGATACGCTGGTGGTACTTACAGATAACCAATTAAGCGTTACAGCATCTCTGACAGAACGCTTTCCTCAACTTGCAACGTTGATTGAACAGGAAAAATTTAAAGGCAATACCGAGCAGCAACTGGAAGTCCTGTTACCTGCCGCCGCAAACCAGCCTAAACGATTGGTATTACTTGGCAGCGGTGATTCACAATCCCTGACGGTAAAAACGGCAAATCAGCTGGGGGCATCACTTGCGATTCATCTCCAGAAACGTCCGTCTGAACAATTGATTATTGATACCCGTGCACTGAATACCGCACATTTAAACAACGCTGAAATCTCAGCCCAGATTGCCCATGGTTTAACATTACGCAGTTATAGCTTTGGGAAATACCACACTCAGGGTACAACGGCAAAAACTGCAGCAGTTGAATTTCTGGTAGCTGATAAAACAGCAGCAGAAACCCGCCATCAACAATTAAATGCTGTCGCTCAGGGGGTCTTCCTTGCGCGTGATTTAACTAACGAGCCAGCTAACATTCTGACACCGGAAAGCTTTGCCAGACACGCTCAGGAATTGAAAAAGCTGGGTGTAAAAGTTGAAGTAATGGCAGAAAAAGAGCTGAAAAAACATGGTATGGGGGCAATTCTGGCAGTTGGCCAGGGCAGCATTAACCCTCCCCGCCTGGTTGTCTTGCATTGGAAAGGTAGTAACAGCGCTCCTGTTGCTTTTGTTGGTAAAGGAATAACTTTTGATACCGGCGGCTACAACCTGAAAACATCTGCTGAGTCAATCCACCGGATGACCAGTGATATGGCAGGAGGCGCTGCTGTTCTTGGAGCAGTAAAAGCTCTGGCCCTGCAGAAAGCACCTGTTAATGTTATTGGTGTAGTTGCATTGGCAGAAAACCGTATTTCAGATCGTGCTTTCCTGCCGGGAGATATTATTACTACCGCAGCAGGTTTAACTGTAGAAATTCTGAGTACTGATGCAGAAGGCCGCCTGGTACTGGCAGATGCTTTATGGTGGGTAAATAAAACACATAAACCATCAGCAATCATTGATTTGGCGACCCTGACAGGTGCGAAATTCAC
>CAZXTH010000422.1:0-3038 GCA_964643585.1 uncultured Pseudoalteromonadaceae bacterium | reverse complement strand
CCAATACGGAAGTTACCCTGTTGCAATACCACATACCGCGCCAGCCCATCGAGGTTACCCTCAGTTACCGGGTCCCACAGATTACTGGCCACAACCGGGAATGCGGCTTCATAAGCGCGCAGTGATAATTCGTCTTCGAAATAACTGAACTCCCGGTTAGCTACTGCCATAACATCAGGCTCCAGCGTATTCAGGATATCAATAATATGAGAACCATAATCAAAAGAAGAGAGCATACTGGGCCCAAGGCTGGCCCCGCCAAACAGAAAAAATACAGGAGCATCGCCAGCACGGTACTGCTTCAGCAGCGTTGCCAATTCCGGGTAATCACCTTTTCCGGTAGCAATTTCCGGCATTTCAGACGTAAAGATGAGATAAGCCTGTGTTTGCCCGGCAAACAAAGGTAAACAAAACAGGCCGCCGCAAATAGCGAAACCGAGCGCTTTTAAATACCCCAAAATGCTTCCTTGTATTTATATATGCTGGCAACTCCGGCCAGTCATCCTTCAACTATAACGCTACAAACAAATACCTGCTTTTACAACAATACTGCTGCACCTCATTCTGTTTTGCCCGGACAGGCTACCGGTTAAACACCATCCAACAACACTCTCATACAGCAACTGGCATGATATTGCAGTTATACAGAATATGCGCTTAAAATTTAAACGACACATCATACCCTGTTTTACCCGCCGCACTATAGGGAAATTATTACAGATGCTCAGGTTAAGACCACTGACATTTGTTCGCGAAATGGAGAACAGCTATGAAATTATTTATAAATATCAGTATTATATTCCTTTCTCTTATACTGCAGGCTTGCAGCGAGCCACCACAGCTGGATGCAGTAAAAAAACAATTTTCCAGTGAGTTACCACCCGGCTGGAAAGTAGCCAGTTTTAAAGTAGAAGCCGAAGAAGAAAGCGGTAGTAAAGTAGAACCTGTCTGGCGTTACCGTTTTCTGGCAGAAATAGCCCCAACAGAAGATTTATTCCGCAAAGCAGGTACATTGCAGGATACGGACATTCTGAAACAAACCCAGAAGAAAAATCAGGCCAGGCAGCTGCACGGACAGGCTGTATCAGTGCTCTATGCCGGTGAATGGCAAAGCCAGCTTGATCTTAACCATCGCAGCAGCGAACCTTTTGGTTTACCGGCGTCATCATTCAGCCAGCGCTACGTGATTCAGGGCAGTTCTGACTATAAAAAGCTGCTGAAAAACGCTAAAGAAAATCACCAGAAACTGGAAAAACAGATCCAGCAGGATGAAGCCTTACTGACTCAGCATATCAACGAATTTCATACCCTGAATCAGCAACTGCAGGAAAAATCCCGGCTTTCATCTGAACAGTTGAATAGCCTGCAACAACAAATCCAACAGCAGCGTTATGAGTTACAGCAGCAAACAGGATCACAGAATCAGGCATTAAGCCAGCAGCGACAGCAAAGCCAGCAACAACAGTTCGCCGAATTTAAAAGCCAGCTGGATGCTAAAACAGCCGAAACGGAAAAACATTACCGGCTTAAAACCGCAGAGATCAATGCGGCAAGAACTAAAGCCAGAGAAGTACGTAGTGAACAGCGTAATAGTGTCAGAAATGCTTATAACGATGATTTATCCGCCCAACGAAAACAATTAGACAGAGCCGCCTACACTACATACAAAGCTCAGGCCGACGAAAAGCTGAAAGAAAGTTATGCCGCAATAGATAAAACAAACAATGACGAACTGGAACGGATAAAAACTCAGGAAACAGAACTGACAAGTCAGCGCAGGGCACAGTTAAACCAGTTCAATGAAGAATATCGCCAGCAAACAGACACTGTGCGACAACAGTTGACTGCAGACAACAACGAAGCCAGAGCAGGGTTGAACCAGCAACAACAGGACGCAACAGCAAAACTGGACAATGAACTGGCTGAAGCCCGCAAAATCCATCAGGAACTGCTAACCAACAATAACCAGCAACTGACAACGAAGCGTAACGAACTGGATCAGTTGCAGCGTAAGCTGTTCAGTGACAAAAACCGCCTGACCGCTGATACGCAGCTATTTGCTGTACTGGATCAGCCAGATTAGAGTCTGTTGACGTAACAGACCCTAAATGAAACTCAACGCTCCAGCAGTAGCAGGTCGTCCCGGTGGACAACCTCCTCGCTGGGGCAATATCCCAAAATACCGGCAATCTGCTGACTATGTACACCTGCTATTCGTTGCAGTTCATGGCTGCTATATTGACTTACCCCTTTCGCCAGCAGCCGGCCATTCTGGTCGGCAATCATAATTGCATCACCTTTTTCAAAATCACCATCCAGCCCGCAAACGCCTTTCGCCAGCAACGAAGCACCTTTTTGCAACAATGCGGTACAAGCGCCCTGGTCAATGCGGACAGTCCCCTGTTGTTTCAGGTGATGTAATAACCAATGCTTTTTAGCACTCAGGCGTTCCTGTTGCCGCCGGAATAATGTACCTGTCGGCTGTCCGTTCAGCAGTGTTTCAAAACCGGCACTGTGTAAGCCATTGATAATCAGGGTATCAACCCCTTGCCGGGTAGCTTTATCTGCCGCCTGAATTTTCGTTACCATACCGCCGGTCCCAATATGGTGGTGGCTGCCGCCGGCCATAGCGTAAATAGCATCGGTAATTTCAGTAACCTGCGGTATCAGCGTGGCATCCGGAGTGGTTCTTGGATTAGCCGTATAAAGGCCATCAATATCAGAGCAAATGAGCAGCGCATCTGCATCCACTACAATAGCCACCATTGCTGCAAGATTATCATTATCCCCCACTTTCAGCTCAGCTGTCGCTACTGTGTCGTTTTCATTAATAATCGGCAGTACCTGATTAGCCAGCAACGTGCGTAAGGTATTATCTATATTCAGGTAACGACGGCGGTCTTTAAGATCATCATGTGTCAGCAGTACCTGCGCACAGGAAAAATCAAACAGGTTACTCCAGGCTGCCATCATCCGGGTCTGACCTACAGCCACCACCCGTTACCTATCAATATTAAACAAGCGATGGCGGCTGTAGG
>CAZXTH010000421.1:0-3054 GCA_964643585.1 uncultured Pseudoalteromonadaceae bacterium | reverse complement strand
CGTTAATATCTCAGCAATTAATCAGTTATTAGCCGGTTCGTCGCTGACCGACAATATCGATGTGCCAGAAGGCCACTACGCTGCTGATAATATGAAGTCAACGGTAGTGCCAAACCGCAATATGATCCTGCTTTCACTGGCTGTGGGTTATGCCGTGTCACTGAATGCACAACAGGTTTATTATGGTGCTCACTCCGGCGACCATTTTATTTACCCGGACTGCCGCCCGGAGTTTGTGCAAAAAATGCATGACGTCTGCCAGATAGCTAACTATGAGCCGGTAGATATTGTCAGTCCGTATTTACAACAGAATAAGATAGATATTCTGCGTGATGGCCTGTCAATGGGGCTGGATTACAGCAAAACCTGGACTTGCTATAATGGCCGGGAAAAAGCTTGTGGTAAATGTGGTTCGTGTCAGGAACGATTGGAAGCATTTTCCCTGAATAATGCCACTGACCCGCTTCCCTACGAATAACCCGGTGATTGTTGTTATTCCATTTTAGTCACTACACTTAGTTATAAGTTATAGAAAAGCGGCCTTGTTCAGGCCGTTTTTGTCTCTATAATGCTGAAATCCTTTATTTTTTATAACGCAGGACAACCATGCTGGCATTCTGGTTTGCAATTCCTTTCTGGAAACGGGTAATGGGCGCACTACTACTCGGTATCATTACCGGTATTGTGCTTGGCGAGACCGCCACAATTTTTAAACCTCTTGGTACGCTCTTCATAAATGCCATCAGAATGCTGGTTGTTCCGCTGGTATTTTTCTCATTGATTACCAGCATTACCTCTCTGGCAAGTACCGGTAAAATTCAGCGGTTGATGGGTAAAACGCTCGGGTTATTTTTACTGACCGCACTTATTGCCAGTTTTATTGGTCTGGCTGTAGGTAGCCTGTTTAACTGGGGCGATACATTAAGCCTGACAACAACAGAGGTTCGTTCACGCGAAATCCCGCCGGTAGCAGATGTTCTTACAGGATTGATTCCATCCAACCCTCTGGCAGCAATGGTAAATGGAAATATTCTGCAGATAATTGTTTTTGCAGCATTAATCGGCTTTGCCATCAATGCTGTTGGTGAAAAAGCTGAACCAATGAAAAAAGTAGTTAATTCTGGTACAGAAATTATTTATCAACTGACACGCATGGTATTACAGCTTACACCTTTCGGTGTTTTCGGCCTGATGTCATGGGTTGTGGGTAATTACGGCCTGGATACGCTGCTTCCACTGGGTAAATTTATTATCGCCATTTATATTGCCTGCTTCATTCATATCATTTTTGTATACGGTGGTCTGGTTAAACTCTTTGGTGGTATGGGACTTCGTCAGTATTTCAAAGCAATTCTGCCTGCCCAGATGGTAGCATTCAGTACCTGCAGCAGCTTTGGTACTCTGCCGATGAGCTATAAAGTAGTCACAGAAAATCTTGGAGTATCAAAAGATTACGCCAGTTTCGTGCTGCCATTAGGATCTAACATTAATATGGATGGCTGCGGGGGGATTTACCCGGCAATTGCAGCTATATTTATTGCTCATATTTATAATATTCCGCTCGATTTTGTAGATTACCTGCTGATCGCTGGTACCGCGACCATAGCGTCTTTAGGCACTGCAGGCGTTCCGGGCACGGCAATGGTAATGCTAACTGTTACACTGAGCGTAGTAGGCTTGCCACTTGAAGGTATCGCCTTTATTGCTGCAGTAGACCGGATTATAGATATGATTCGTACTGTGACAAACGTAACTGGCGATACTATGGTTGCAGTAGTAGTAGGCCGTTCAGAAGGACTGATTACTCCTCCTGAAGAACTGAAAAATGCCAATAGCTAGAGGCTGATATGATTGATTTATATTACTTTCCTACACCTAACGGCCACAAAGTCACAATTTTTCTGGAAGAAGCCGGGCTTGAATACAATATCATCCCGGTGGACATCAGAGCCGGAGATCAGTTTAAACCTGAGTTTCTGGCAATTTCTCCTAATAATAAAATGCCTGCGATAGTTGATCATCAAGGGCCAGATAATCAACCTCTCTCTGTATTTGAATCTGGTGCCATTTTGCAATATCTGGCAGAAAAGACCGGTCGTTTCTTTGGTCGTAATGCAACAAATCGTATTCAGGTGCTTGAGTGGCTAACCTGGCAGGTGGCAGGGTTTGGCCCGATGCTGGGCCAGAATCATCACTTTAATCAGTATGCGCCGGAAAAAATACCTTACGCAATAGAACGCTACACAACTGAAGCGCGTCGTCTGTATAAGGTGCTGAACGAACAGCTGGCAGGGCGTGATTATATTGCTGGAGATTATTCTATTGCCGATATGGCAGCATTTCCATGGGCGTTAGGTGCAGAAAAACAGCAAGTGGATTTGGCTACCCTGCCTCACGTTAAAAACTGGATTGAACGGATGAATGCCCGTCCTGCGGTGCAAAATGCTCTAGCCAAAGCCGATGCCTTTAAACAAGGTGCAATAACTGACGAACAAAAGAAAATTCTGTTCAGCAATAAGCGATAGCGGCACAAAAAATAAGCGATAGCACCATTAAAACGCTTAGCCCCTAGTTAAGCGTTTTAATTTATTCCAAGAGTATCACTAACTGCTGCGGCTCCTCAGGTGATTTGATTAGCAGTGCAACTTTTTCTCCTGCCTTTTTATTCATCAGTTGCTGAGCCTTATGCACCGGGCATCCCGGAATAGCACAATCATCGATAGCTATAATTTCATCACCGGCTTTGAGCCCGGCTTTCTCAGCAGCAGAACCTGAATTCACAGCTTTCACAGTCATACTGAGCAATTCCGGTTTTACCACACCTGAAACAGAAACATCTGCACTAAAGCCAATACTTCCCTGCTGAGCATATGCCATAGTTACTCCTAACAACATTATGCAGGTTAATAATACTTTCAGTTGCTTCATACCTTTCTCCGTAAGTATGGCGTATAAATTGATGTTACCTGAGCCATATTAGGGGCTGTTGATCTTTGGTGATGGCTTTTGCAGCGATTTGTCTGGTATTTATACCAGGCAGAGCCTGTGCCGTGT
>CAZXTH010000420.1:0-3057 GCA_964643585.1 uncultured Pseudoalteromonadaceae bacterium | reverse complement strand
AACCGCTCTGCCATCCCTCCGCGTTACAGGGCGCATATTAAAAACTGGCTTTATCTTTGTAAAGTGCTTTTTTATGCTTTTTAGCCGTTTGCTTAGTATTTCAACAGAAACAGACTATTTTCTCTTATCAACAGATATAAAAAAACCACCTTCCGGTGGTTTTTTTATAATTTGAATAGTGGCGGAGGGAGAGAGATTCGAACTCTCGGTGGGCTATTAACCCACGCCGGTTTTCAAGACCGGTGCATTAAACCGCTCTGCCATCCCTCCAGCGAGGCGTATACTAATCAGTTTACAAAAGAAAATAAAGCACCGTTTTAAAAAAATGATTTGTTTGCTTAATTTATCCGCGGATAACACTGGCTGAACCAGAACTTACTGCGTATTATAATGTCAGACAACACATCTGATACTCTGATAAGGAGACAATAATGTCATACAGAGACAATACAGTACTCGGAACAACAGGCCGTAGTATTGAAATCAACAAGGTTCTTAAGAACACCTATTTCCTGCTGGCACTAACTCTGGCGTTCAGCGCGGTGACGGCGGCTTTTGCCATGGCGATGAACCTTTCCCCGATGGCATCCATCGTTTGCTTTGTTGCTGGCTTTATCATGCTGTTTGTTGTTAACAAAAAGGCAGACTCAGCCAGTGGTATTTTCTGGGTATTTGCTTTTACCGGAGCTATGGGCGCATCTTTAGGTCCATTGCTAAACCATTACGCAGGCATGGCTAACGGCCCTGCCCTGATTATGCAGGCATTAGGTGGTACAGCACTGATTTTCTTCTCGTTGTCAGCCTATGCTTTAACTACCCGTAAAGATTTCTCTTTTATGGGTGGCTTCCTGATGGTTGGCCTGATTGTAGTGCTGGTAGCTGCACTGGCAAATATCTTTCTGGCTATTCCTGCATTAAGCCTGACCATCAGTGCAGTGGTTATCTTGTTAATGTCAGCTTTGATTCTGTTTGATACCAGCCGTATTATTCACGGTGGCGAAACAAACTACATCCGTGCAACAGTTGCTCTGTACCTGAACGTATTTAATATTTTCGTTCACCTGTTACAGTTACTGGGCTTTTTCAACGGTGACGACTAAGTTACCTTTGCCTCAATGGTAAAATCTATTAAAATACCCCGGTTTATCCGGGGTATTTTTTTAAGGGCAGCCGAACAGATGCAGGCTTTCAGTTTATTAATCACTTCTGCACACTTTGCCTGCCAGAGTTTTACCAGTGCTCTGACCTTTGCCAGTGCAGCATTAAAAGCCGGGCACCGTATCGAACAAATCTTTCTTTATGAAGATGCGGTATCTGCTGCTTCGCCAGCAATCGATTTACCTTCTGATGAACCGAACCTGAGCGCTTTATTAGCAGATTTCTGCCAGCAAAACAGTATACCGCTATTATTTTGCGTAACTGCTGCTGAAAAACGCGGCGTTGTATCAGATAGTACTCAGCCCCAACAAGGCTATACTGCCGCCGGGCTGGCTGAGTTTGCGATGCGCCTGAATAATACAAAGCTGGTGCAATTCTGATGCAAAATATCACCGTGGTATTCCGTCATTCTCCATTTAATACTGCCAAAGCCCGTGAGGCTCTGGATATGGCACTGGCACTGGCAGCAGTTGATCATAAAGTCACAGTGTTATTTTGTGATGATGGTGTTTATGCCCTGCTAAACACCAGCGAGCAACCACAGTTTACATTAAAGCATTTTAACCGCAGCTTTAAATTATTCTCTCTGTACGATATTGAGCAAATTGTTGTCTGTGCAGCATCGCTGGCGGCACGTCACTTAAACGCTTCAGACCTGATTATGCCAGCCGAACCTCTCACCCCGGATGCAGTACAGGCTTTACTGGCACAACAGCAACATATTATAAGTGCATAAACATGAAGCTGATTAACATTATTTCCTCCTGCCCTGATCTGCAAAGTCTTAGCAGGGTTACATCGACTGCTGACGCAATCCTGCTAAGACAGGATGCGGTCTATCTTGCCAGCCGTACAGATATCGCATGGCCTGCTTGCGGCCTTTATGTTTTAGCCCCGGATCTGCTTGTCAGAAAACTAACCGCCTCTGCTGCTTTCACCGTTATTTCAGATGAGGAGTGGGTTGAACTGACCTGCCAGGCACAACAGAGCATGTTATGGTAAACGAAATAGTTGTAAACGGCAGAATATTGCCACTGGATAAACATGGTTACCTGGCCAATATTGAACTGTGGGAACCTGCTGTGGCTGAAGCTTTTGCCGCTCTGGAAAATATCAATTTGACAGACGCTCACTGGGAAGTGGTCTGGTTTGTCAGAAATTTTTATCAGGAATTTAATACCTCCCCAGCCATACGGGTTCTGGTGAAAGCCATGGCTCAGCAGCTGGGAGAAGGTAAGGGGAATAGCAAATATTTGTTTATGCTGTTTCCACAAGGACCAGCTAAACAAGCTACTAGGCTTGCCGGTTTGCCTAAACCGGCCAAATGTCTCTGAAAGAGACCAGACTGGTATCTGCCAGTCTGGTCTCTTTTATTATGAAACCTGTAAACGCTCTTGGCCGCCCATGTAAGGCTGTAGCACTTCAGGAATAATAACCGAACCATCTGCTTGTTGGTAATTCTCAAGAATGGCCACCAGCGTTCTGCCCACGGCTAAGCCTGAACCATTTAAAGTATGCACCAATTCAGGCTTTTTAGTTTCCGGATGGCGATAACGAGCTTGCATCCGCCTAGCCTGGAAATCCCACATGTTACTGCATGATGAAATCTCACGATAAGTGTTCTGTGCCGGTAACCAAACTTCCAGATCATAGGTTTTACATGATCCAAAACCCATATCGCCGGTACAGAGCAGCATTACCCGGTATGGTAACCCCAGTAGCTGTAACACTTTCTCAGCATGACCGGTCATATCTTCCAGTGCCTGCATTGATTGCTCAGGACGGACAATCTGCACCATTTCTACTTTATCAAACTGATGCTGACGAATCAGCCCACGGGTATCACGCCCGTAAGAACCGGCTTCACTCCGAAAACATGGCGTATGTGCGGTTAACTTT
>CAZXTH010000419.1:276-3061 GCA_964643585.1 uncultured Pseudoalteromonadaceae bacterium | reverse complement strand
GGTACTGTTTGAGCTGGCTGTAAAATCGCCATGGTATATGCTGATCGGGCAGCAGGATGCACAACAACCTGTAACCAGCAGTGTGCAGCAAGCAGGTAATGTTACCATCCGGACCTTTGATAAACAGGTGCAGGAAGATGCCCGCCGGTTAACCTTTAGTTCGGGCCCAGAAGCCAAGGTTGGACAAGTTATGCTGGTCAGCCCTTTCCCAAGCGATTTACGTTCTTATGAAGAAGCAGATGCTACGCTGAGTATTACACTGCAACGTAACAGCGATATACCGGCATCGGTCAGGCTGGGTATGGCCTGTGGTGACAACTGTCAGGGAACCGTAGAACTGGCACCGGCACTGCGGGCTATTCCACAGGATAGCTGGCAACAAGTATCTGTTGATTTGCAATGCTTTAAACAACAAGGGGTAAATCTGAGCCAGGTATTCTCACCTTTCCTATTACAAACAGAAGGGAACCTGACACTCAGTATTTCTGAACTGGCAATCGTACCGGGCGCAGCCAGCACAGCAACCCTGAGCTGCCAGTGATGCAGCGCGCAGCTATAACAGCAGCAACGGGTATCATGCTGTTACTGAGTGGCTGTCAGCCATCAGTAACAGCTTCTGGCTGGCAGCTGGTCTGGCAGGATGAATTTGATAGCGCCGGTCTGGATCTGGAAAAATGGAGTTTTGAAGAAACTTGCTGGGGTGGCGGAAATAACGAATTACAGTGTTACACCGCCCGGCCAGAAAACGCTTTTATTGCTGATGGCATGCTGCATATCGTCGCAAAGCAGGAAAGCTATTCCGGGCCAGCCCAACCTCAGGATGACCCGGCTTTTGATGCCAGTCAGCTGAAAACGTTACCTTTCACTTCTGCCCGGCTCAGAACCAAAGGCAAAGGCGACTGGCGTTATGGCCGTTTTGAAATACGAGCCAAACTGCCTTGGGGACAGGGCAGCTGGCCGGCAATCTGGATGCTGCCAACAGACTGGCATTACGGCCCCTGGCCACTTTCCGGCGAAATAGACATTATGGAAGCCGTTAACCTGCGGACCCAGTCTGATGCAGATAACGCAGCACCAGACATCCCTGAAACCCGGATTCATGGCACGTTACATTATGGAAACCCGTGGCCTGATAATACCTACACCGGACAGGCTTATAAGTTACCTGACGGGCAAGACCCATCAGCTGGTTTCCATGTTTACGCGATAGAGTGGGAGCAAGATGAAATCCGCTGGTATGTCGATAATGTGCATTATGCCACTCAGCAACACAGCGGCTGGTTTTCCGGCAACCCTGCTACCCACGATAACCCTTATGCCCCTTTTGATCAGCGTTTTCACCTGCTGATAAATCTGGCTGTTGGCGGTGACTGGGCCGCTAATGTTAATGAAAAAGGGGTGGATAACAGCATATTTCCACAACAGTTACTAATCGATTATGTCAGGGTGTATCAGTGCACGGCTAATCCTGAAACCGGGGTCGGCTGTGCCAGAGGTGGCTGATTTTACTGCTAACCGTTAACGATTCAGTTTTTGCAGTAAAAGCGCCCGTATGCGGCGGGCATTAAGCTCGGTTATATCTCCCAGAGCACCGCGTTTATCTGCCGGCAAATGACCGGCAGTATTTTTATCCGCATAACCAATGCCAAATTGAAACTCCATGCTTTAGCATCCAAGAGTCATTAATCCAGATAAGCCTTTATAGCTATGAGGCTGTCACTGAATTGATTTTCAACATCTGTTTTAAGTTAATGAATATTGGTAGTAGCAAAATAAAAAGGGCCTCACAGCCCTTTTTATTCAAACACATGCATCAGTGCTATACATCAGAAGCGATAGCGCGCTCCCAAAGCATATCGAGGTCCATATTGACGAGCAAAAAGGAATTGCTCTTCATAACGACCATAACCCTGCTCCGTTTCATTTGTCAGGTTAATTCCTTCAAAGAATACAGTCAGGTTGTCAGTAATGTCATAATTGACACTTAAATCCCATTGCCCGTATTTCTTTGCAAACTGGGGTGGGGCATCTGACGACCCCTGAGACTGACCGACACCGATAAGGTAGCTATCACGCCAGGCATAAGTCACCTTGACTGATATTCCATCTTGCTCATAAAACAGCTGGAAGTTTGCAGAGTCACTTAAACCATTCAACGGAGCCTGTTGTTCAAGGCTTTCAGAGTTAAATTTAACATCACCACTAACGAAGGTGGCATTGATACCAGCCCCAAAACCTGACTCGCCAAACAAGTGTTGTACTGCCAACTCAACCCCGGATACTGATTTACTATCTGTATTACGTGGCTGACTAACACTCCATACAATCAGCGGGTCCTGGCTATTTGGCTCAATCTTGCCTTCGGCATTACCGTGGCCATTCGCTAACATTTGTTCAAAGATTGCCGTACTGGTAGCTTGTTCTCCTCGGGCTTCAATATCAGCCACAGCTTGCAAATAGCGAGGTCCATTCAGGATGTCATGCAAACCTTCAATAGTCAGGTCTGTTATTGTTGTTTGAATAAAATTATCAACATCCTTCCTAAAAAAGCCAACAGCAGCATAGCTTCCAGGTGCATAATAATATTCCAGACTTAAATCCAGATTGGTTGATTCAAACGGTAATAAATTTGTATTTCCCTGCCCGCCATTACGGGAACCTGGTTTAGGGCTACCACTTAAACTTCTGCCACCAGCCAAAGCCCCCAGCGGTGCACGAGAAATGGTTTTGCCCCAGGAGAAACGCCCGATCACATCATCTGTGATTTCTACTTTAACATCGAGCA
>CAZXTH010000419.1:0-266 GCA_964643585.1 uncultured Pseudoalteromonadaceae bacterium | reverse complement strand
CATGCTTCCCGGTTAATGTCAGGAAACTATCACTACCTTGGTCATACTGCATAATCCATTCGGAAGCACTTTCCCAGTTAACCTGGCGCTCTACTCGCTGTCGTACAGTACTGGTAACATCAGTCTCCTCATAACGCACACCAATATTTAGCTGTACCGGGAATTTAGCAACATCAAACTCCCATTCTGATTGCAGATAAGCACTGTTTGTTTGTTCCCTTACGTAACTTTCACTATCGATACCATCGAAATAGGCATCAGGGACA
>CAZXTH010000418.1:0-3089 GCA_964643585.1 uncultured Pseudoalteromonadaceae bacterium | reverse complement strand
ATAAAAGCCAGACAAATCGCTGCAAAAAACATCACCAAAGATCAACAGCCCCTAGAACCTGTCTCGGATCTGCTGCACTTAATACGCTATGTCAAAGGTGATAATCGATGTCTGCCCATGTGTTTAATCCTTTTGATCAATGGCTGTTGAATGCCAAAGCACCTGAAAATGCAGGCCCGGTAGCAACATTTTGCTGGGAGTTTTTATTTTTTGGTTTAAAGCAGGCCCGTGCCTGCTTATTTGTCGGTCTGTTTTTTCTGGCCGTATTGTTAGTGCCCCGTACCGGTTATTTCGGTATTCCGCGTTATGATGTGCTGTTGATACTGGCTCTGGCCATTCAGATATGGATGCTGTGGGTTAAGCTGGAAACGCCAGATGAATGCAAAGCCATTACCTTGTTTCATCTGGTTGGATTTGCGCTGGAACTGTTTAAAACGTCTGAGGCTATCCAGTCATGGAGTTATCCGGATCCGGCTTATACCAAAGTATTTGGCGTGCCGTTGTTTGCCGGTTTCATGTATGCCGCTGTTGGTTCTTATATTATTCAGATATGGCGTTTATTACAGCTTTCTGTACGGCATCATCCGCCACACTGGCTGGCAGCGCTGGCGGCATCCCTGATTTACCTTAATTTTTTTACACACCATTATATTGGTGATTACCGCTGGTACCTGGCAGCCTTTGTTCTGGGATTGTATGCACGCACAGTCGTGTATTATTACCCTTTGCAGACGCAGAGACACATGCCATTACTGCTTGGCTTTATACTGGTTGGCTTTTTCATCTGGCTGGCCGAAAATATCAGCACCCTGTTTGGATTATGGGCCTATCCTGATCAGCTGGGAGCCTGGTCGGTGGTGCATTTAAGTAAGTGGAGTTCATGGTCTTTATTGGTGATTATGACATTTACCATCGTGGCGCAGTTAAAGTATGTAAAAGCCCGTATCCATATTCCTGACTGATTTAAACAGACGAATATTCGTATTATGTATCAATACGACTCTGTGTTTCTGCCGTCATTTTGTTAAAATAGCCAGCTTGGTATTGTTGGACTACAAACATGAAATTTCCCGGCCTGCGTAAAATTAAGCATTATTTCCCGGTTTCCCAGCCAAAGCCCCAGTTACCCAGTTTCGAAGTAAGGCCTGAGCTGGATACGTATATCGTTGGTCTTGATCAGACTATCGTCGATGTTGTAGCCAGTGTCAGCGACCAGTTTTTACAGAAGTATGGCATTGGTAAAGGGTTATCTAATCTGGTTGAACATGAGAAAGCCAACCTGATTTATCAGGAATTGCTGGCCAGCAATGCTATTTCTGATCATTTCGCCGGCGGCACTATCGGCAATACCATTCATAATTATTCTGTGCTGGCAGATGATAAATCGGTACTACTTGGCGTGATGTCTGCCAGTATTGCCTTGGGCTCACCGGCATACCACTATCTGTGTCATACCAGCTCAAAAGTGGATATGAACCAATTACAGGGTGTTCCCGGTGATATTGGTCGTGGTATCACGATGATTACCCCGGATGGCGAGCGGACTTTCGTGATTGATCCCGGTGATATGGACTTGCTGGACAGTACCAATATTCCGTCGCATATTATTGCCGGAAGTGCCGCGATGGTAGTGAGTGCTTACCCGTTAAGAGCTGTCGGTAAACCGATAGCTAATGCGATGATGAAAGCACTGGACGATGCCCGGCAAAACAATGTGCCGGTCGTGATGAGTCTGGGAACCCGCCATCTGGTTGAAGAAAACCGTGATCTGATACTGCAGACCATTCGTGATTATGTAAATGTGCTGGCTATGAACGAGCAAGAAGCCGAAGCCCTGACCGGTTTTGCAGATCCGCTGCTGGCGGCTGAGGCTGTGCTTGAATATACCGATATGGTGCTGGTGACAGCAGGAGCAGAAGGGCTTTATCTTTGCGGTTATGTTGATGACAGCCTGAAGCGCGAAAGTTCTAATCCGATTAAATCCGGCAGCTTGCCGGATTTTAACCGTTACGAATTCAGCCGCCCGATGCAAAAACAGCATTGTCAGCAGCCGGTAAAGGTCTATTCACATATTGATCCTTATCTTGGCGGGCCAGAGCGGATTATGAATACCAATGGTGCAGGGGATGGTGCGCTGGCTGCTTTACTGCACGATATGGCTGCCAACCATTATCACCGTCAGGTTCAGCCACTGTCTGGTAAACATGAGCATCCTTATCTGGGGTATTCTTCTTTTGCCCAGAGTTGTAAATATTCTAACCGGGTCAGCTATGAGATTCTGGTACAGAATGCTTCCCGTTTATCCAAAGGTTTACCAGAGCGGGAAGATAGTCTGGAAGAGGCATACTGGGACCGCTAAGAACCTGTTTTTGCCTTGCATAACCTTTGTTCGCGAGATCTGAAACAGGTTCTAAGAACTTGCCTTAACGTTAACTGGCCGGTATTAGGCTTTATCGTTTTTTTACTGCTGGTTTTTATCAGCCTGAGCATGGCACAGGCTGATAAAATGACGCATCAGCACAGAATGGTATTTCTGACGGTGCCACACCAGCCTTAGCTGACGGCTGAAACGTTGTGGCAGCATCAGCCTTACCAGTTGCCCGCTGTTTAAGCGATCAGTAGCGGCATGTGCTGATATCAGTGTTAGCCCCATACCGGCCTCCACTGCTTTCATTACTGCTTCAAGTGTATTCAATTCTGTAATATTGCCACACTGCTGTAGCTGTGGTGCTAACTGATAGTCAAACTGCTCACGGCTGCCTGATTGAGGTTCACGCAATACCCAGGGGTGTCCGTTAAGGTGGCTCAGTGTGATCTGCGGCTGTAGTGCCAGCGGATGTTCAGGCCAGGCCAGCAGATACATTTCGTCTTCCATCCAGTCGGCAGTGATCAGCTCAGGGTAGGGGTTTTCTCCTTCAATCAATGCTATATCCAGCTCAAATTGCAGCAGTTTGCGGCATAGTGCCTGGCTGTTGCTGATAAACACTCTGGCCTGGCCTAATGGCAGCTGGCTCAGTAACTCTGGCAGCAGGTAGTTACCGATAGTCTGGCTTGCGCCGAGCTGAAGATGCTCATGCGAAGACGGATTA
>CAZXTH010000417.1:0-3092 GCA_964643585.1 uncultured Pseudoalteromonadaceae bacterium | reverse complement strand
CCCAGATATTCCAGATTAACCTGATGGCAAATACCGGTGCCCGGTGGCACTACCCGGAAATTATCAAATGCCTGCTGGCCCCAGCGTAAAAAAGTATAACGTTCATGGTTACGCTCCATTTCGATATCCACGTTTTCCTGAAACGCTTTATCACTGGCAAAACGGTCTACCATTACGGAGTGGTCAATTACCAGATCAACCGGCGACAGCGGATTGACCTTTTTTGGATCTTCCCCTAACTCAGCAACAGCTGCACGCATTGCTGCCAGGTCAACAACGGCAGGGACACCGGTAAAGTCCTGCATTAATACCCGTGCAGGGCGAAAAGCTATCTCACGGTCAGCTTTCCCCTCTTTCTGCCAGCCAACCAAAGCCTGAATATCATCTTCAGTTACCGTATCCCCATCGAGGTTTCGTAACAGGTTTTCCAGCAGTACTTTTAAGGAAAATGGCAAACGACTTATATCACCAAACTGCTGACTGGCTTTATCCAGACTGGCAATCTGATAACGGTGGTTACGGGTAGACAGGGTCGTTATAAAGGGATTGTTATTATTCATGTTTTTTACTTGCCTCACAGCTTAATGTGTTCAGAAAGTGTAGTAGAAAATCCTGTTCCTGCCACAGGGAACATGTGCCATTAATAGCTATGCACTTTTAATTAACTCTGGCTTTCAATTACGAATATCAGAAGAAGATATGCCAGATAATGTATAGATTTATAGAATTCATTAGCATTTACCAATTAAAATATTGACATTTAGATAAACAACAAGTAAAAAAATGATAAAAAATATTCTAAATACTCTTTGGGGAAATGTATGTCTGCGTCCTTTAAAATGCTGGCGAGCATAATAATGCTCGCCAGTTTTCTTAGTGCCTGCGGTGGTGGAAATGACGATACGGAAAGTACTAACATGCCTACTGCGTTTAACTTTGGTGCTCAATCAAATGTTGCTTTATCTACAGTTATCGTTTCTGAGGAAATAACTATCTCAGGTATAAACAGTACGGTAACAGTCAGCATGGACAATGGTGAATATGCTATAGACAACGGTAATTTCACACGTAATAGCAGCCAAGTGAATAATGGGGCCAAGATCAGAGTTCGCCACACTTCTGCTGCAAATTATTCAACCCAAACAGAAAGCAGGTTATCTGTAGGTGGAGTGAGTGCAGCCTTTCGCTCAACTACCCTGAGTGCACCAGCAAGTCAGTCATTTGCTGTCAGCTTCCCATCTCCAAAATCTAAAGCCTTTACCAACAGTATTACTGTGTTAGGTACCAAAGGGCAGAATATTTCTGATGTGCGTATTAATGGTGTCAGTGCAACCATAAACTACTCACCAGAGTCTGTTAGCATTGCCGCAGCATTAGCCACAGCAGAAGAGTCATGGGAAATTGAAGTACCACTCGAAAGCTATACCAATAATGTTCTGACTGTTGAAACTGTCGACAATAATGGCCAGCTAAATGAAAACACAGTGGTATTGGAAATAAGCAATACCCAACCACCTACCGATTTTACTTTTGACACTGTAAATCGCCGGTTAATTGGCCCGGTATACTCATCCAGTACCCCCGGACAATTAGAGCTTTTAAGTGTTGAATTGGATACCGAAAATTATTCAGTTCTGACAGACCTATCGGAAAATCTGTACAATTTCCATTATGCAGCTGCAAATAACGCCCTGCTATTCATAGACTTTGATGGTACAGATCTCTATATCAAAAGCAAAAGCCTGGATACGCAGCAAGTAGTAACCCTGCATCATTTTACCCCTCCATCCCAGCCTGACATAAATATCTACCAATCGGCCTCTTATTATTCCGTTGCAGATAATAGCCTGTATTTCAGCTTACAGTTTTTTGATACGGCTGCGACTAACCCCGTTTTTGAAACATCGTTATATGGTTATAACCTTGTTTCAGAAACTTTAACCCTGATTGCCAGTAAAACTCAGGGAGTCGGTGGCCCATTACTTTTTTATCATTTCGTAAAAGGTGCTGACACATTTTACGCTATAGGCAATGATATCATCGCTATTAATGCAGCCACAGGCGACAGAGCTTACGTAGCAAGTATTTCTGAGTATTTCCCGATGGTTCTTGCTCTGGCGCCTGATATTGAAGACAAGCTATATGTTGCAGGAATTAACGGCATTGTGACAATTAATCTGACAGATAACAGCGTATCAGAACTTTCACCAGAAACTTTTGAAAACGATTATAAGCTAGCTCAACCTGGCAGTATTGCTGTAGATAATGCACAAAACCAGTTACTAATTGGTGAACCTTCATTTGGTTATGTGATGGCTGTTAACCTGAGTAATGGAGAACGCAGCACACTACTTAGCGCAGGCATAGGTAACGGCCGGAAAATGTTTATGCCAACAGAATTGGTTTATGATGCCGGCAATCAGCTAAGTTATGTGATGGAATTCGGCATTAATTCCATACCAACCCTTATTCGTATTAATATGGAAACAGGTGACCGCACCGCACTGTATGAGTTTGATCTGCACAATTACAGCTACGTACAGGACATGCATTTTGATAGCGCAAACAACCGCTTAATTATCGGTTTCCCGGAAAGCGTACAGGCACTGACGCTGGATAATTTGACATTGCAGCCACTGGTATCGGCTACAGTAGGTAACGGGCCTATACCACAAAATATGGCGGGATCTGCTTATGACCCGGCAACCAAAACATTATGGATTACCAGTTCAGATCTGAGTGACCAGTTGTATAAAATTAACCTGGAGACCTTACAACGTGAAGTCATAACCTATAGCGGTAATACCGGCAGGCTTTACGAACTCACTTTCGATGCAGCTGGCTCCAGGCTGTTTATGGCAAATCAGGATACTGGAGAACTCTTTGATCTTAATCTGAATACATTAACAACCACCCCTTTAAATGCTATTTGCCTTGATGGGTGGGGAAGAGACTTGCTCGATCCGAATCTGTCTGGATTACAAAAACTGTATTTTGATGCTAATCAGAACGATCTGTTAATTACATTAGGGGGTCTGGTGAAATGGAACCTGGACAGCCAGAGCTGTGAGTTAATCGACACTGAAATTGTC